>NZ_RZPH01000104.1:0-9951 GCF_004022825.1 Mesorhizobium sp. M7A.F.Ca.CA.004.04.2.1 | reverse complement strand
CTTCTTGTCTGAGGATCCATGTTTGCGAAAGCGGGTTGGCCCAACGGAGCGCCTTAATCGATTGAATGTAACCTTGGCAGCCAGCACGTCAACACCGGAGTACTCAAGCGCTGTTTTTAGCTCTTCGCAGTCGCACAAAAATATGCCAAACGCGACACCCGCTGTTGGTAACGTAAGGGAAGGGGCCTCGGTTGAGCGCGGCTGGTCAGATAAAAGGGATGACTCCTCCAGATATTCGATCGCGAAAAGGCCAGACGCCACTTGTATGCTTGACGGCCTACACCACGCCGGTCGCGAGGCTGCTCGATCGCCACTGCGACATCGTTCTTGTCGGCGACAGCGTCGGCATGGTGCTGCACGGCCTGTCGTCGACGCTGGGGGTCACGCTCGACATGATGATCATGCACGGACAGGCCGTTCGCCGCGGCCTTGAACACGCGCTGATGGTCGTCGACCTGCCCTTCGGTTCCTATGAGGAAAGCCCAGAGCACGCTTTCGGCAACGCTGCGCGCGTGATGGGTGAGACCGGTTGTTCAGCGGTAAAGATCGAGGGCGGCGAGACCATCTCGGAAACCATCCGCTTCCTTACCGCGCGCGGCGTACCTGTCATGGCCCATGTGGGCCTGACGCCGCAGGCGGTAAACACGTTTGGAGGCTATCGTGTGCAGGGCCGGGGAGCCGATGCAGAGCGGATCAGGCGCGACGCCAGGGCGGTAACCGAAGCGGGCGCCTTCTCCTTGGTGCTGGAAAAGATACCGGAGCAGCTTGCACGGCAGATAACCGCCGATATCGACATACCCACAGTCGGCATCGGTGCCTCGCCAGCTTGCGACGGCCAGATTCTGGTGAGCCACGATATGCTCGGGCTCTTCACCTCATTTCGGCCGAAGTTCGTCAAACGCTATGCCGAGCTCGGTGAGCAGGCTGAGGCGGCAATCGCCGCTTACGCCACCGATGTGCGGAACCGGCACTTTCCGGCGGTCGAACATCTCTATGTCAACGCCTTTAAGGCCGGTGACTTCACATGAGCGTGCCGATCGCTCGAACCGTGAGCGAGCTGCGCGGCGTCGTTGCGCAATGGCGTCGCTCGGGTGCCACGATCGGTATTGTGCCGACCATGGGAGCCTTGCACGACGGGCATCTGAGCCTCGTGCGGAAGGCGCTCGAAAGGGCCGAGCGGGTGATCGTGACGCTGTTCGTAAACCCCAAGCAGTTCAACAGCCCCGCCGACCTGATTGCCTACCCTCGGACGGAAAGCGACGATGCTGCCAAGCTCGCTCTGCTGGGCACGCATCTGCTCTATGTGCCGGACACAGAGGAAATGTACCAGGTGGGCTTCGCCACGGCCGTTTCAGTGTCCGGCATCAGCGAATGCCTTTGCGGCGCATTCCGGCCCGGCCATTTCAATGGCGTGGCGACGGTCGTGGCCAAGCTCTTCCTGCAGGCCGGCGCTGACTTCGCCTTTTTTGGCGAAAAGGATTTTCAGCAACTTCAGCTTGTCAGGCGCTTGGTCCGGGATCTCGACATTCCGATCACTATTGTGCCCTGTCCGACAGTCCGCGAAGCCGATGGTCTTGCGCTATCGTCGCGTAACGTGCGGCTCTCCCCAGCCCAACGCGCCATTGCCCCAAAACTAGCATCGGTCCTGCTCGATACGGCCGAGCGGCTTGCACGCGGCTCCCCCATCCTGCCTACGCTTGATGAAGCGCGTGCAGCAATTCTGGCTGCCGGCTATCGCGAGCTCGAATACCTGGAGCTTCGCGGAGAAACAGACCTGCAATCGTTAGCAAGCCTTGACCGACCGGCACGCTTGCTTGCTGCGGCTTGGCTTGGCGACACGCGGCTCATCGATAACGTCGCAATATCACCCATCGGTAGTTGGTCAGGTGGGCGGAGCTCTCTCCAATCGGAAGCAGCACAGCAATTGCGGTGATGACGGCGGCGCGTCGTATGCCCTGCAGGGACAGGCCATCATTTAGAACCACGTCTCCGTCGGCTTCCAGCAACCTCCGCGAGGTACGCTAAGCGCAGATGCATCGCGTATTTGAAACCTTGGTCGAGCAACTCTCTGCAAGCGTCGATGCCGTCGATCTCCATGAGGCAATGGCGTCCGCCGCAGCCGGGTTCGACTTTCCGCTCTTCGCTTATTTCACCTACCCATCCGCTTCCGGCGACAGGCCGCGATTGATCTCGAATTATCCATCATCATGGACATCACATTACCTGCAACAGCGCTACCACAGCGTGGATCCCGTGATCCTGCGGGGACTGCGGGGCTGGGATACCTTCGACTGGGGTGTGGACCGCGATCACCGTTATTTGCCGACCTCTCAGCAGGAAGTCCTGGAAAAAGCAGCTGAGTTCGGCATTCGCGGCGGACTGACCATGTCGATGCATGATCATCGCGGCCGGTTCGCCGCACTGACCTTCGCCTCCAACGAGGCGCATCCGCCATTTCTGAGGTCGCTGACGCGCTACGAAAAAGCAATGCAACTGGTTGCGATCAACGTTCATATCCATGCCCGGCGCAGGCTCGCCGAAGATTGCGTGGTAGATGGCATAACGCTCACCCGGCGGGAGTTCGAGTGCCTGAAATGGGCGGCGTGCGGCAAGTCGGCCTGGGATATCAGCCAGATTCTCGGTGTCTCGAAACGCACCGTGACCTTCCATCAGGAAAACGCCAAGGCGAAGCTTGGCGTGCGAACCATCAACCAGGCCGTAGTGCGGATGGCTGCTCGGGCGAGATCCTGATCCTCTCCAAGTCTAGCTGTAAAGGTCTACAGGCTGCATTCATGACGGCTTTGCCCTTCGATTGCGTGGACACATCCCGCACGGAGACGACAATGATGCAGCTGATAACACCCGACTGCTACGCCGAGTTTGCGAGCGAACTCAAGGAAATGCACGGACTTAGGTATCGGGTTTTCAAGAAGCGGCTCGATTGGGAAGTGCAGACCGAAGGCGAAATGGAAACGGACCCGTTTGACAGCCTGAACCCCGTCTACCTGCTTCTTAAGGGGTCCGATTGGCGAACTTGCGGCTGCGTCCGCCTTTTGCCGACCACCGGACCGACAATGTTGCGCGATACGTTTCCGACGCTGCTGGATGAGATGGTGGTCCCTGCGAGTGCCGATATCTGGGAGAGTAGTCGTTTCGCGCTCGATCTCCCTGCGACAGCGCCGAAGGCAGCTGGCGGCCTGGCCCAAGCAACCTACGAGCTCTTCGCGGGGATCATCGAATTCGGCTTGGCCAACAATCTCTCCGGGATCGTAACGGTGACAGATACGCGCATCGAAAGGATCCTTCGTCTCGCGACCTGGCCGTTGTCACGTATCGGACAGCCCAAGCAGGTCGGCAACACCGAGGCAGTCGCCGGCTTCCTCGATATTTCCTACGCCAGTCTCTTGCGCATCCGCTGGAGGGGACGCCTCAACGGGCCGGTGTTGTGGCAACCAGTTCTCATCCAATCGGCATAGCGCCTGCGGATGCTCAGCC
The DNA here is from genome assembly GCF_004022825.1 of Mesorhizobium sp. M7A.F.Ca.CA.004.04.2.1. Classification (NCBI taxonomy): domain Bacteria; kingdom Pseudomonadati; phylum Pseudomonadota; class Alphaproteobacteria; order Hyphomicrobiales; family Phyllobacteriaceae; genus Mesorhizobium; species Mesorhizobium sp. M7A.F.Ca.CA.004.04.2.1. The sequence goes on along the minus strand of NZ_RZPH01000104.1, from coordinate 6,456 downwards.
GTGACTTGAGTTAAGTCTGCTCACGGCCGCCACCGCCGCCGTGAGGGTGAGCGGACCCGCCCCCACGAGCTTTCGACTGTTCCGGTCGATTGGCTCGCGCGGCCGGACTTTGGATTTCCGTAGGCGCAACCCGCAGTCCAGCGTGAGCACGCCAAAATGGCGCCCCTCGGCTTCGTCCAAAGAAGCCAACGTGGCTTCTGAAGTCGTCTTAGAATATTGGACCGGCCGCCGTGAGCGATCGCAACCTCAAAGCTTTGCCGGTATGCCGGTTTGGCCGGACCGTCGGCCAGTCGGAGCAGTCCCCTGATAAGGACCCGAGCTGACCGCGGTCCAACAGCGCCCGAGCCTATGCTTTGTGCATTACCGTTCGGTTGGCCATGTCGTCCAAGACCGCATGAAGAAGGCTTCCAACCTCCTGCGCAGCGAGCTCTGGCGCAATTCCTACATCGGACAATTGAATGAGCATTTTCTTGGCAGCACAGCGCCAGAACGCACTCGCCGCCTCGCCGTTCTTGGTCTCGAGGGCCTGGGCGATACTTTCGACCAATATACGTCGCCGATGCAGCGGAAATACGCAAATGTTTGATTCATGCATCAATCACCTCACAGATTCAGTTCCACAAAGAAAAACACCGGCGTCTTCAAAAGAGCCCCGCTAGCGCGGTGACGGTTCGCGGCGACATGACGAGTTCCACTTCCCCATCGACAAGCCATTGGGAGATGAGCCGCCGGACCGCATATCCGGGACCGCACATAAGGTGAACCACCATTGCTCATCCGGCTGCATTTTCCTGGGCCGTTCGACGAGGCGTTCCAGCCGAATTGACGTCCAATGACTTGATCTCTGAAAGGGCAGGGCGGTACGAATCACCCGATTGTTCCGCTGCTTACATTCCTGCGAGCTTGTGTATGAACGATTAAAGCGTGCCCGAGCCGTTCTTGGTGGCCGCCGCAGAAGGGAATCATGTCATCCGCTGCCTATCGTAGGCGGCGCGACTTCTAGCATGACTGCACTGCCCCGACAGGGCTTTGCAATCGCGCGTTTCGAGGCCTATGCTTTGGCATCGGCCGGCATTTACTTCGGTGCAGCCGACAGTAAGACGTACGCGCTCTTGCCCCGTTGGAAGAGAGCCTTGCCCGATCCCTCTTTCGCGACCAGGTGCTGAAGCCCTCACCCCGCAGGACTTCGCGCTTTTGCGACCATCGCTGCATCACGTCGAACCGGGCATCAAGGACCAGTTGGAGGTCGCGCATCAGCCGATCAAGAACGTATATTTTCCCGAGAGGGGCATCGCGTCGGTGGTCGCCACCATGACCGGCGGGCGGCAAGGTGAAGTCGGCATTGTCGGCGATGACGGGATGAAAGGAATTGCCGTCATTCTGAAAGCACTACCTGGCGCCTGCCGGTTGAAAACCTTCGCCCTGCGATTAGCCCGTCGCTTCGCACCTCAGTGCTGGATTATGCCCACGCGTTCCTCGTCCAATCATGCCGGACGGCACTGGTCAATGGCCACTCCAAGATCGAAGAACGGCTGGCCCGCTGGCAGCTTGATGGTCCACGACCGTGCGGAAGGAGATAAGATCCTCCCGACGCATGAATTTCTGGCGACCATGCTCGCGCCCACCGCCCGGGGTCACCACGGCCCTGCAAATGCTTGAGTATCGAGGACTGGTGCACGCCAAGCGCGGCGAGATCACGATCATCGACCGTGCCGGATTGATAAAGCTCACACATGGCGCTTATGACAAGGAGGAGCAGCGTTATTTCGGCCTGGCCGCTGCCTGAAGCATGTCGGTTGAAACGGGTTCAGCCGACGTCTCCTTGCCCCTCACCAGGTCGCCCAAAAGCATCAGCGGTTTTGAACGAATCGCAGCGATTGTCCGCAATCGGACATAGGCTTGAAGGCGGTCGAATTCGTGCCATAAGTCGGGTTGGTCAGGGTTCAGGGAGGAATTCGTCATGACCAATTCGTTTCACACTGTCACCGTCGAAAAAGCCGCAGAAGCCTATGTCCTTTCCAGGGGAAGGGTCCGCTTCTCTCCATGGCGCAGGCGATCCGCGCCATCCGAACACTAATGCCGGCATGCAAGGCCACCGACCGCGAGTTGGAGGAACTGTTGGCGGCCGCTTCCTTCGTTCATGGCGTGCCCGTCGCCTTCGACACAAAAACAGCCGATCGTGTAGAACCACGGCTGCATTCCTAAGAGGGCATGCCGCGCCATGCAGACTGTCAGAGGGCATTCGTCAGATCGTAGTCCGCTAACTTAACTGCAGAGTCTATAGGACGTGTTCCAGCATTGCGAACTCACCGATCGCTTTGTTGCCAAAGCTGCCAGCAAGCGATCGCCTCATCCAGCCGTTTGCACCATCTCATCACAGACATCATCGCGATGCTACCTGTCCAGCATATGTCCAGCATTTCGCAAGGCGGCCAGAAGGAGCCTCGCATAGCCTGTGACATCGATCTGGGCCTGCATCGAAAGGGGCATGCTGGTCCAGTTCTCCAACGGTGCAATGAAAGGTGAGAAGGTGCCATTGACAAGGCAACAACAGCTAACAAGGCCCTCTCGGTCCAATGCCACCACACCGATCTTGTCGCCTGGATATCCAATGGCTGCGACTCGCTGGACCTCCAGGTCACCGTCCACCCGCACGTCAAAAAGAAGGCTACCACGGCTCCTCGTGGCTATCTCAGCCGCCTTCTCATCAAAGCTTGAAGAGAGCAAGCGGACGCTTTCCACCGCCATCTGGAAAATCACCAAATCCAGTTCATTCACGGCCATATGGGCATTTCCGCGCAACGGGTGGTGATTGCAATGACACATACTGCTTGTTCACAGATGTCGGTCACGAACGATCATTCGTCGGGTTCCGGTTCCGACCAACGGTGTCGCCACCTGATCGTGCTGCGGTTCGAACCTTCCGAACGCGAGCCGAGCGCGCTATGAGGTTGGAGTCTAGGTCTCGGACCCTGCCTCGCGGCCTTCTCATCTTTGGCAGACCCGTTGCAACGCCGCCGCGATGGCGCAAACGCCAGATGACGCTGATCCATCGCTTGATCGTGAACTGAGCTTCTGAACACCATTGGGACAGCAGGGTGGAAGGGCTTGACCAACGCTGCCCCCGTTTTCCAAGAGGACCCGTCCTCGATTGAATCTTTCGAGCCCCGTGCGGCGCGCAGCCAAATGATGACCATCTGGACCCTGCTCGCAGACCGCAAGGCAAAGAGGGAACCTTCCAGGCAGCCAAGCTGCGCCGACGCAAAGAGCGACCTTTGGAATTCCCAAGAATTTAGCCTTCCATAGTTGCGACAGGCAACCACTGCACGAGTGTGGGAGAGCGAATCGCAAGCATTGCGTGAGGTCCTGCGCGTTTTCCCCTCTTTGCTATTTGGCACATCGTTTGCGCCGAAGTGGGCGCAGCGTTCGACCGGAGCACTGCATGGGAGAGGGAGGAGCCCCACCCCGATCCGGTCAAGGAGAGAGACGGTGTTGGTTCCAAGAGTTCCCCGCGCGATCGCAGCGCCCCGCAAGCGCCATTTTGCCCGGACCTACGTGCAGGTACTTGCCGCCATAATCCTGGGTGCCGCAATCGGCTATTTCCATTTGGAGACCGGCCACAGCCTGAAGCCGCTCGGCGATGCCTTCGTCGAGGTCGTCAAGATAATCACCGTACCTGTCATCTTCCTGACAATAGCGACCGGCATTGCCGGCATGAGCGATCTGCAGAAGGTCGGCCGAGTTGCCGCCAAGGCGATGGTCTATTTTCTCACCTTCTCGACGCTCGCTTTTGTTGTCGGGCTGATTGTCACGAATATCGTTCAGCCTGGCGCCGGCCTCAACATCGATCCGGCCTCGCTCGATGTCGAAGCCGTTAAGGGCTATGTGGCCACGGCTCACGAGCAGTCCGTGACCAGCTTCCTGATGAACATCATCCCGTCAACGATTGCCAGTGCCTTCGCGGAAGGCGACATCCTGCAAGTCTTGTTCCTCTCGGTCCTGTTCCTCTCGGTCCTGTTCGGCGCGGTCTGCCGCTACAACGGCCGCTCGCTCTTCTCTCTCGTCCGATACATCAAGGACGAGCTGCTGCTCGCAATGTCCTCCTCAGAGGCCGCGCTGGCCTCGCTCATGGAGAAGATGGAAAAGGCCGGCGCCACGCATTCGGTCGTGGGTCTCATTCCATTCAATCTGGACGGCACGAATATGATGCTCGCCGCCCTTTTCATCGCCCAAGCGACGAAAACTGATCTCCCGATCGGCTGCCGGATCCTCATGCTGTTTGTCGCATTGTTCCCTTCGAACGGAACAACCCGCATTACCGGTGCAGGCCTCGTCACAATGGCTGCAACGCTCTTTCTTGTTCCGGCCGCACCGGTCACCTCCGTGGGGCTTATTCTTGGCGTTGATCAGCTTATGTCCGAATGCCACGCGCTGACGGTTTTTCTCCGCAGCGTAGCGGCAACGCTGGCTGTCACCCGGTCCGGGGCGAGCGGGATAAACGACGATTCGGGGAGCGCCTCACTAGCGGACCGTTCAGCGCTCTGGCGGTGGACGGTCAAGTCGCCCGGCGTGGTGAACACAATTCCCCGTGCGAACGACGCTCAACTATTGGGGTGGACCCGATGGCGCAAAGCCGTATTTGAGAAACCGCCAGATCGCACCGGCACCTGTGCGCCTGTAGCAACTGCGGGGCACGATCAAAACCGACCCATTTTACACCAAAAAGGCGGGCCGTTGCTGCCACGCCGTCCATGGATTGGAGACTCATGTCTAAGCCGACTGCCATCACTGTCGCAGCTCTTCTTTTACTCCTCGCCTTGCTGGCGAGCCAATATAGCGCGAACCTGCACCGGCAGGCGTGGTCGACCGCAGGCAAAAGTGGAGCGGCGCATTCGACAACGATCTTCTTCGCCAATCGCCGGCAACCCGCAAGGCGATGCCGTTCTGGTCATATTCAATGACTACCACAACTGTCCGCATTGCAGACTGGCTGATATCAACTACCAAAAAGCCTCAAGCATGAACCCAATCTGAAGCTTGTGATCAAACAGTTCCCGGTCCTGGGACCGGATTCCCAATTCCCAGCCTTTGCCGCACTCGCCTCGAGAAAACAGGGAAAGTTCGACGAATTCCACCGCGCCCTTATGATTTCCCCCAGTTGAAGGGTCACTCTCAAGATCGCAGCGCGTGTAGGCCTTGACGTTGAGCAGCTCAAGCGGGAATGCAAGATCCGGCCATCGCAGATGAAATGCGCGCGTCCGCGCACTCGCGAAAGGTCTGCACTTAGACGGTACGCCCGCGTTGGTGGTCGGCGATATAGTGGTCGCCGACCTTGTGGACATGGCCAGCTTGCAACGCTTGCATCGCCGATGCGCGCTCAAAGCGTGCTGGCTCTCGTGCGGGGCAGCATCTGTAGACCGGCCACGCTGTTGTTGCCGGAGCGTGCCGTTTGTGGCAGCTGGCTTTGCTGTCGCTCCTCGTAATCTTGTTGCGGTCATCCAGCTGCCGTGGGCGCCAACAACAATCCTGAGCGCCCGCGCCTGAAGTCGCTGGCCGGGTGCTCGTGAACCGAGCCCGCTTTTCTTCGGCAAGCTCAGGCGGTCTTGGCCCTGCGGCATCGCCCCCTGGCGCGGGGCAGCCTTCGGCTGCTGACGGTCGCCGGCCTGTCGGCCGGCGTCTTTCTATTGTGGCCTTCCCCCTGGCGCAGGGTGGGCAGCACTCCCTTCTAGGCCCGCCGCGGCGTCCCGCAACCCTTCGCTTGTCGCTTTCGGGTCCTCCACTCCGTTCCGGTCCTGCTGATGCAGTCCGCCTCCGACGGCGGGCCTTTCCGGTCGCTTTTGCCGCCCACCCCGCTTCCGGGGAGGGCGCGCGATTGTAGAGCGGAGGACATCACGATGCGTGCAAACAACAAACGTTGCGGCAGCCGACAGGCTGGCGCAGACAGTGGCGGGCGCACCGGCGCCAGCCTTTATCAGGAAATCACCGACCGCATCATTGCCGAACTGGAGCGCGGCACCGTGCCATGGGTCAAGCCGTGGGGCAGGGCAAGGACAGGCCTCGGCCTGCCGCGGAATGCGGCCACCCAGCGCCGATATTCCGGCATCAATATCCTGATCCTGTGGGGCGCGGTCATCGAGCGCGGTTTCCCCAGCCAGAACTGGCTCACCTTCCGGCAGGCGCTTTCGCTTGGCGGCAATGTCAGAAAGGGCGAGCACGGCACCACCATCGTTCACGCTGACCGCTTTGTTCCCAAGAACGAAAAGCAACGCGCCGACACCGATGGCGACGAACCGCAGGCGGTGCCCTTCCTGAAGCGCTTCACCGTCTTCAATGTCGCGCAGTGCGATAATCTGCCCGAACATCTTTACGACGCCGGCGAGCCTCTGCCTGAGCGCGAGATGGTCCCGCACGCCGAGGCGCTCATTCATGCAACCGGCGCTGATTTTCGCATCGGCG
>NZ_RZPH01001050.1:0-2010 GCF_004022825.1 Mesorhizobium sp. M7A.F.Ca.CA.004.04.2.1 | reverse complement strand
GGATGATTACTGAGGCCGGTCGCCTTGACCGCCCTTTGCGCCTCAGAGCCTAGTCGCGACTGCCCGCTCTGCCCGCGGCTGCACGACTTCATCGCCGAGTGGCGGCAGCGCGAACCATCCTGGTTCAATGCGCCGGTGCCGACTTTCCTGCCCTCGGAAGGTGACGCGACGGTCCAACTGCTGATCGTCGGGCTGGCGCCCGGCCTTCGCGGTGCCAACCGAACGGGCCGCCCGTTCACCGGCGACTATGCCGGCGACCTGCTCTACTCGACCCTGATTTCGCACGGTTTTGCACGCGGCGAATTCAAGGCCAGACCCGACGACGGATTGGAGCTTGTCGGCACGGCGATCACCAATGCCGTGCGCTGCGTGCCGCCTGAGAACAAGCCGGTGGGCGCGGAGATTGCCACCTGCCGGACATTCCTGGTGCCGACGATCGCCCGGTTCCCTAATTTGCGCGCCGTGCTGGCACTGGGATCGATCGCGCATCAGTCGACGGTGCGGGCGCTGGGTGGGCGCGTCGCCGCCTACCCGTTCAAGCATGGCGGGCAGCTGCCGGCCGGTGGCGTCACGCTGTTTTCGAGCTATCACTGCTCACGCTACAACACCAACACCGGCGTGCTGACCGAAGCGATGTTCGTTAGCGTTTTCAGCCAGATAGCGGAATTCTTGCGGACATAAATGTTTTTGCAGTAATTAGAGTTGGTGTCCGCAGACATCAACTCAGTGCGGCAGTGCATTCAGCGCATCCAACATGGCTGGCCCACCCTGCAGCACATTCAGGTCGACATCGCCATTGATGCCGTCAACGCGACCCCTGTTGTGGTACTGCCAGTAGACCCAGTCGTTGCGATCCGGCTCCAGGAGCAATGAGCGGAGCCAGAGCGGACGGGCAGCAATGCGCCCGGCATAGGCTTCTGCTGCATCGTCGGTCAGATAGACAATCGCAGGCTTGCCGAACGCCGCCTCGACTGGAGCGAGGAACGCGGCCAGTTCGGCGTTCAATTGTTCGGGCGTCGGCCGCTGCGGGCAGTTGCCGCCGAATTCGATATCGACCACGGGTGGCAGCAGGGACTGATCGTGCGGCACCACCGAGATGAAATTCTTCGCCTGGTCCGCACCCGGCCGGCAAAAGGTGAAAAAGTGATAGGCGCCGACGGCGAGACCGGCGGCCCGGGCCTCTTCCAGATTCCGTGCGAAAGCATCATCGACATGATCGCCGCCTTCGGTCGCCTTGATGACGGCAAAGGCGACATCATCGGCGGCTACGCGCCGCCAATCGATCTGGCCCTGATGATGGGAGACGTCGATGCCCCTGACCGGATATTTATCGCGATCCGGCGAGAATGACCTGAAATAGAGATAGCCGCCTGCTGCAAGGAAACACAACAAGACCAGGCTGGCCAAACCAAAGAGGACAATCCGGTTCTTCAAGCGAATGGCCCCGCCTACCCACGCTCTTTTAACAGCCGGCCCTTCTCGCGCGACCAATCGCGCTGCTTCTCGGATTCGCGCTTGTCGTGCAGTTTCTTGCCGCGGCCGACAGCGAGCAGCAGCTTGGCGCGGCCCTGGTCGTTGAAATAGATTTTCAGCGGCACCAGTGTCATGCCTTCGCGGTCGACACTCTGTGACAGTTTCGCCATCTCGCGCTTGTTGAGCAGCAGCTTGCGGCGCCGGCGCGGCTCATGGTTGAAGCGGTTGGCCTGCAGATATTCCGGCAGATAGGAATTGATCAGCCAGATCTCGCCGCCTTCGACCGAGGCATAGCTGTCCTGGATGTTGGCCTGGCCCTGGCGCAGCGACTTGACCTCGGTGCCGGTCAGCACCAGACCGGCCTCGACCGTGTCAAGCACCTCATAGGAAAACCGCGCCTTACGGTTTTCCGAAACGGTCTTGTTGTTGGGATCGGCTTTTCTGACCTGGTTCATGATGCTTAGAGTCCGTTTCGAAACTCGCTCCTGCGAGTCAGATGATGGTGTCATCGAGAACCGGAGCGGAGCGTACATATAG
>NZ_RZPH01001049.1:0-2012 GCF_004022825.1 Mesorhizobium sp. M7A.F.Ca.CA.004.04.2.1 | reverse complement strand
AATATGACGACGTCTCCAACGACCAGCGCAAGGTGGTGTTCGAGCAGCGCATCGAGCTGATGGACGGCGAAGGCCTGTCCGAAACGATCGCCGAGATGCGCGAAGGCGTCATCGACGAGATCGTCGCCAAGGCCATTCCCGAAAACGCCTATGCCGAGCAGTGGAACGTTGCCGGGCTGAAGGCCGAGATCGCCGAGTTCCTCAACCTCGACCTGCCGGTCGAGGACTGGGCCAAGGAAGAGGGCATCGCCGAAGACGACATCCGCGAGCGCATCGGGCAGGCCGCCGAAGCCGCCGCCAAGGAGCGCGCCGAGCGTTTTGGCCCCGAGGTGATGAACTATGTCGAGCGCTCGGTTGTGCTGCAGACGCTCGATCATCTGTGGCGCGAGCACATCGTCAATCTCGACCATCTGCGTTCGGTCGTCGGCTTCCGCGGCTACGCCCAGCGCGATCCGCTGCAGGAGTACAAGGGCGAAGCATTCGAGCTGTTCCAGGCCATGCTGGGCAATCTGCGCCAGGCCGTCACCGCGCAGCTGATGCGCGTCGAACTGGTCCGCCAGGCCGCCGAAGCGCCGCCCCCGGAAGCCCCCGACATGTTCGGCACCCACATCGACGGCACCACCGGCGAGAACGACTTCGAAGGCGGCGAAACCGCCCTCCTGGTCCGCCCGGAGACAACCGCCGTCGTCGCTCCCGAGGACCGCGACCCCAACAACCAGGCCACCTGGGGCAAAGTCGGCCGCAACGAAGCCTGCCCCTGCGGTTCGGGGAAGAAGTACAAGCACTGCCACGGGGCGTTCGCGTAAGGGCGCGGCGCTTTTTTTCCCTTCTCCCCGTTCACGGGGAGAAGGTGCCCGAAGGGCGGATGAGGGGCGGCGCTGGGTTCCGCGATTGGCGTCGTTAAAACTCGGCGAATGCCGCCTCGTCGACCGTCACTTCCTCCACCATCTTCACTCGCACGCCGATCTTCTGATCCTTGAGCAGATCGCATAATCCGTCACCATCGATCAGGTCGATGGCAGGAGCGCCGTCGCGCACAGCCTCGCGCCGCGCATCCGCGGTAAATGTACCGGTGGTGATGACAAGGCCCTTATCGGCTCGACCAACCATTGCACCGCGAAAGTCGCGCACGACGCCTGACCCCACCGAGCCTTTCCAACGCTTGCACTGGAATAGCACGTGGAACGAAAGCAGGTTGACCCGCAATACACCGGTGCCGTCGATGCCACCATCGCCGCTCCTCCCGGTCACCTCGACCTTGATAAAGCCGGCCTCACGGAGAATTCTCTGGCACAACCGCTCAAAGGCCGCGGGATCAAGCGCCAGAAGTATGTCGAGCAGTTGCTCCCGCCAGTCCTTCAAGGCGATATCAGCTGCTTCCGCTTCGGCCTCCACGCGCTCGGGGGCAACGACAGTTTTCGCTTTGCGTAGTGCCGCGTCGGCTCGCCTGACAAGCCGTACGATTTCTTCCGGAGCAAGTGACAGCGATGCCCGGCCTTCCGCCGTGAGCGCCCACACGCCGCGCTCGCTATTGTTCGTGAGGCCTGCATTCTTCAGCCAGCTTCGTGCCCAGGCGCAGCGATAATCGAACTTTGCCCTTGGACCATCACCAACCAGCACCGCCCGCGCCGCATCGGAAATGTTCATCAGTACTGCCGTCTTGTCGTCGATCTCTTCGATCGAAGCGGAGCCGCCGAGCGCGTCCAATGCCCGCAAGACCGGCACAAAGAACTCTGCAAAGGGTGGAACGGTCGCCTTCATCGTCCCATCCTCATACAACCCAACGCGCAACGAACTTGTCTCGGGCCCCCAGAGTCACATGGCCGTGAATTATAAGCTGTGACATGGTTTCCCCAGAACGGGCGTATTAGAGCGGGTTTCGCGCTTCTGGGAAAGTGCTTGAATGTTAACCCGCCATCATTTGCGCTCGTATTTCCTCCGTTCTTTGCCAAGCGCACAGCGCAAACCCTCCCACCGCCAGCGCCGCCCCTCATCCGCCTGCCGGCACCTTC
>NZ_RZPH01001048.1:0-2014 GCF_004022825.1 Mesorhizobium sp. M7A.F.Ca.CA.004.04.2.1 | reverse complement strand
GGAAAGGAACCTTCGCCGGGCGGGATTCGTTTTGTTCTTTTCGCGCTAACCCGCGCCCCGAAACGATTTCTCTCAGGAGCGAGCGATGGCGATCACTTTCTCGACCAGAATGCAGGCAGTCGCCGCCATGGCGTTCCTGGCGGCTGCCGGTCCGGCTACCGGATTGAAGGCGCAAGGGCTGGAAAGCACGGAGACCGTCAACCGCATCGTCGGCTCGCAGGTCAAGCAGGAAGAGACCAAGGCCACCACTGAGGCCGCAAACGTCAACACGGCGATCGACCGCACGCGTGAAAACATCGGTACGGTACGCAAGACGTCCAAGCTCGACAAGGTCGACATCGTGTTCCTCACCGACGCCGCGCGCAGCGAAGGCGGCCCGCCGCCGGAGATCGAAAGCAAGGTCAAGCAGCATCAGGACGACATCACCGAGCTGCGCAAGGAGATCGAAGCCAACGCGCTGCTGTTCAACGCCATCGAATCGCAGCGCGTGCAGGCGCAGGATGTCCTTGCCGTCGAATTCGACGATCCCGGAAAGATCGTCATCTACGCCGCGGCCAAGCCATCGAACTGAGCTGAGCGCGCCGAAAGATCTCACAGCTTGAGATCTCACAGCTTGCCCATCACCTTCTGCTGAAATCCGTAGACCTCGCGCTTGCCGCCGAGCGGCACCAGCGTGACATCGCGCTCCTGGCCCGGCTCGAAACGCATGGCCGTGCCCGCGGCAATGTCGAGGCGCATGCCCCTGGCGCGCTCGCGGTCGAATTTCAGCCCCTCATTGGTCTCGAAGAAATGGTAGTGGCTGCCGACCTGGACCGGCCGGTCGCCGCTGTTGGCGACTTTCAGGGTGACGGTCGGCAGGCCCTTGTTGAGCTCGATGTCGCCGCCCACCGTGATGATTTCACCGGGGATCATGGTCGCCCTCACACGATGCCGAAGGCGAGACCGATGCCGATCGCCGCACAGGCGGCACCGGCAGCACGGGCCACTCCACGGAACCGGATGCCGAGACTGAGACCGGCAGCGATGCCGGCGGCATGCAGCAACAGCGTGGCGATGGCAAAGCCGGCCATGTATTCAAGCCCGCCGGCATTCTCCGGCACCTCGGTGCCATGCGCGTGGCCGTGGAAAAGTGCGAACAGGCCGATGATGGCGACCCCGGCCGAGACCGGCAGATCGATCGCCAGCGCCACCAGCAGCCCGAGCGTCACGACCGATGCCAGTATGCCCGGTTCGACGAAGGGCAGCGGCATGTGCAGCATACCCAGCGCGCCGCCGACCAGCATGACGCAGACAAAGGCCGCCGGCCAGGCAAGAACCGCCTTGCCGCCCTTGAGCGCCGCCCACAGCCCGACTGCGGCCATCACCGTCATATGATCGAGCCCGGAAAGCGGGTGCATGAAGCCGGCCGTGAAGGAGGAGGCCGTGCCGATGCCGACATGAGCATAGGCCGGCATGGCAGCGGCCAGCAGCAGGATCGCCGACAGGCAGAGGCGTTTGGCGGGGATCATCTGTTTGCCTTTCGTTTTGCTCGGTCTGGTGTTTACGCCGCCTTGCTGGGACCGCAGCCTTCAGCCTTGAGAACGCGTCTGCTCGACGCCGGATATTTCTTCAGCATCGCTGGCGGGCGGATCGGCCGCGCCGAAAAACCACCGCCGCAATTGGGGCAGATGCCGCCCAACACCTGTTCCACGCATCCGGCGCAAAAGGTGCACTCGAAGGTGCAGATCAGCGCATCCGTCGCCTCCGGCGGCAGGTCCTTGTCGCAGCATTCGCAGTTGGGACGCAGCTCCAGCATCCTGTCCTCCTCAACGGATCGGTTCGTGCACGGTCACCAGCTTGGTGCCGTCGGGAAAAGTCGCCTCGACCTGCACGTCATGGATCATCTCGGCGATGCCTTCCATGACTTGCGCGCGGCTGACGATATGAGCGCCGGCTTCCATTAGTTCGGCGACCGGACGGCCGTCGCGGGCGCCTTCGACGACGAAGTCGGTGATCAGCGCGATCGCTTCCGGAT
>NZ_RZPH01001047.1:0-2016 GCF_004022825.1 Mesorhizobium sp. M7A.F.Ca.CA.004.04.2.1 | reverse complement strand
GCCGAAAGCCACTAATGCCAGTCACCTGCTTGCCATCAGGCGTCAGCGACATGGCACGGGCGCCGAACCATTCGACCGCCGAGGCCGCCAGCAGCCCATACTCCCAGTCGGCAAAACCTTCGATGAAAAGGAAGCCGATCGTCTTCTGTTCGGGCATAAGCTCGCTCCCATCCTCACGCACCGGACCTGTTATCTGGGCGTTGACGCGCCGACATCCAATCGCCGGGTCGAAAAATTGGCTTTAATTGCCGCGAGGGCCACGATCCGCATACATGTCCGGCCAGCCGATATCCTTGCGAATGTCCGCCGGCAGCGAGTTCATGAACCGCTGAGTGCGGATCTCGTTGCGCATCGTGCGGATCTTGCCGACATAGTGCTGCATGCCGCGCAGAATGGTATAACCGTTCATGGCTAGTCTCCTCTCTCTGTGTAGAGGCACTATCGCATACCCCTCCTGACAGCAGTCTGTCAGGAGGATGGCAGGGCGCGAACAATAGTTCCGGACAGTGCGCGCGCCGCAGGGCAAGGCATCGTTTTTCGCCGCATCGACCGGTATCTCAAGGCAGGTTTGCGGCTTCCGATTGTTCATAGCGACGGCGTAGTTTTCGGCGCCGCTGTTCAGCTTCCGGCGACGGACTGTCGGAATACGAGGCCTTCAGCGGGGTGACCGCAGGTCTGATATGGAGGGAGAAAATTCTTCCCCAACAGCAGGGAGACGACGATGAGCTTGCAACTGACAGGTATCCACCATCTGACCGCCATCACCGCGAACGCGCCCGGCAATCTTCATTTCTACACCAAGGTGCTGGGTCTGCGGCTGGTCAAGAAGACCGTAAACCAGGACGACACCTCGGCCTACCACCTTTTCTATGCCGACGGCGAAGCGACGCCTGGCACCGACCTTACCTTCTTCGACTGGCCGGTCGGCCGCGAGCGGCGCGGCACGCACAGCATCGTGCGGACCAGCCTCAGGGTCGGCAGTCGGGAGAGCCTTGCCTGGTGGAAGCAACACTTGACCGACGAAGGCCTGGCAACAGGAGAGATCGCCGACACCGGCGGTTATGCGTCATTGGACTTCGAAGATCCCGAGGGCCAGCGTCTGCGCCTGGTCAGCGATGGCGGCAAGGGCGGCAGCCATCCCTGGGCGCAAAGCCCGGTACCGGTCGAGCACCAGATACGCGGGCTCGGGCCGATCGTCATCAGCGTTCCCGACATCACCAACACCGAGGCGGTGGTGACCAAGGTGATGAACATGCGCAAGGCGCGCGACTATGTGTCGCCGGAGGGGCAGGTTCACGTCTTCGAAATGGGCGAGGGCGGGCCGGCGGCGGAGCTGCATGTCCTGGTGCAGCCGGGACTGGCGCCGGCACGGCAAGGCGCCGGTGCGGTTCACCATGTCGCCTTCAGGGCGCCGGACCAGGAGACGCTGCATCAATGGACGGCGCGGCTGGCCGAATTCCGCCTGCCGTCGAGCGGCGAGGTCGAGCGCTATTACTTCCGCTCGCTCTATTTCCGCGAGCCGAACGGCATCCTGTTCGAGATCGCCACCGACGGGCCGGGCTTCACCGCCGACGAGCCGCTGGAAACACTGGGGGAAAGTCTTGCTCTGCCGCCATTCCTCGAACCGAAGCGCGCTTCGATCGAGGCTGGCCTCAAGCCGCTGAAGTAGATCGTTTGCCAGCCGCAGGCGGGCGCCGCGTTCTGACCCAGGATCGCGGCGTCGTTCTTTCTCAGGCAATGAACGACGTGCTTTGACAGCCGGGCGCGTTGCTGGTCAAAGGCGGCATGACGAAATTCCTCGCCCTTGTCATCGTCGGTTTCATGGTCATTCAACTGATCAAGCCGCTTGGCTGGCCAGGCCTCAAGCGACGCGGCGATTTCTGGAAGCTGGCACTGCTCGCCATGGCTGCGATTTCACTGGCGGCCGTGCTCGGGCATCTGACGTAGGACGGCACTTGTCGTCGGTGCTCAATTGCCAAGCACCGGGCCAACCAGATGCTCGGCCCAGGCCCGGTG
>NZ_RZPH01001046.1:0-2018 GCF_004022825.1 Mesorhizobium sp. M7A.F.Ca.CA.004.04.2.1 | reverse complement strand
GTGCGATAGAGCACACCGGTTCCGCCATCGACCACCTGTTCATAGGCGACGGGCCGGGCGGCATCGGCTTCCATGGCCGTCGTCGGCGAACCGACCGAGACGCTTGGCCGGTGGCTCAATTCAGGCGGCAATGGGCTTTCGGTTCTGACGACCCGGCTGGCGGGCTTCAGTTTCGGGCGCGATGCGGTCGCGGCCAGTTGCGAGGAGGACGACGAACCCTTCGTGCGGCAGATGCCGGAGACGAGCGGATAATTGAAATTGCGCTCGTGCAGCATCTGGCTCTTCATCGCCGCTTCGCACTCGGCGACGGTCGACCACTTGGCCGGCGTCTCGCCGATATATTCGCAAAGCTTGGCGTCGCAGTCGCAGCCGACTATGGTCATGGCGATAAGGGCGGTCTTGATCACGGTCTTGTCCCTTCGAGATGCCCCCGGCAGCCCATTCATTTCTTCCCAGTCCTTCGCGCGCGAACAAGGCGGGATTTGGCCGCGATTGTGGAATGGGCGTGGCGGAGGCCAGGAAATGCATGATCCTGGCCGGGCGTGGCCGAAAGGCCTCAGTAGTCGTAGACGTGTTCAAGCTTGGCGCCGGCCTTGATCAGCGCCGGCAGCACGAGATGCAGCTTGCGCACGGCGACGATCATGCCGGTGCGGCGCATCGCCGGGTCGGCCGGCAGCGGATAGCTGAACAGGATGCGCATGCCTTCGGGGATGACGATCGTATCGGTGGAGAGCACGGTGACCATGATCTCGTCATTGCCGCCGATCTCGACGAAGGAGACGCCCTTGTCGATCAGGCGCGGGATCACTTCGGTGAACACCTGATAGCGCCTGGTGACGAAGATGGTGCCGTCAGCGCCCATGTCGCGTTCGAGCAAGGTGTCGGGCTCGTTGCGGGTGGCTTCGCCGACGGGTCCCTTGGCCCAGACATGGATGTCGAGCAAGGCGGGGTCCATCGTGGCAGCGAGCGCCTTGGTGATCAGGTCGGCATAGCCCTGCTTGATGGTGTCGGCGAGGCCGAAGGCGAGCTTGCGTTCGCTGGTGCGGATGGAACTGTCGCCCGGCGCCGACTGCACCGCAAACAGGCCGGCGCGCTTGTCGGCATAGGGGAACTGATACCAGGGCACCTGGTCGAGAAACCCTGCATAGTCCGCCGCCATCTTGGCCTGATAGATGTCGGCGGCGGTGCGCTTGGCCGTCGTCGCCTCGGTGATGCGGCCGACCGTGTTCTCATAGGCCCACTGCAATATATGCTCGATCGAGTGGCTGGTGCCGATGATGACCAGCATCTGGTGGTTGGCGTAGTTGAACTTATAGGGAGAACTGGCGCGGATGACCATGGCGTAGTCCTGCCAGAAGCGGCCGACATAGGACCAGTAGGGGAAGCCGCTCGGCTGGTCCTTGTCGACGAAGCCGGCATATTCGCGCGCGGCGTAGACGATCGCCCATTCCGGATAGGTGAGGAAGGTCGATTCCTCCGGCCGCTGGTAGCCTGGGATCTCGGCGCGAACCTTGTCGGCCAGCGCCTTGGGCGGCGCGCCGTCAGCAATGCCGGGCAGCGGCGTCTTGTCGAGCGACGACGTCGTCAGAAAGCCGTAGCTCAGCCCGGCGATCGGGATGAGGATGACGATGACGATCACCCAGAGGATCGTCTTGATGATGCGCTTCAGCCAGCGGAACAGGAACATGGCCAGTCAGGCCGTGGCGAAGTGTTCGTGTATGCGCCTGGCCAGCCGGAAGCCGACATAGACGGCGAAGCCACCAATGACGAGGTGCGGCAGGTTGGCGAAGAAGCGAGCCGGGAATTCGATATCGTTGAGGGAGCGGAAGCCGTTGATGAAGATACCGGCATCGAGGCAGCCGGAACCGGTGATCAGCCCGAGCACGCCGTCGAACAGGTAGACCGAACCGAACGGCTTGAAATAGAACACCGCCTGGCGGTGCGAGATGAAGGCGGCGGCCAGAGCCCAGACGCCGGAGAAGGCGTGCAGCAGGTCGTCATACCATTGCAGCGAGAAC
>NZ_RZPH01001045.1:0-2019 GCF_004022825.1 Mesorhizobium sp. M7A.F.Ca.CA.004.04.2.1 | reverse complement strand
CGGTAAAATGGTAACGGCGTGGCGAGCTGGGCTTCAAAACCATGGAACATTCGGTTGCGGCATCGGCCCCACTGACGGGGGCTATTGTCGGACGTGCTTTTCCTGGCATCTTGGCGGATGCCTTTTGGCGACACCGGCTGCTGCACGCTATGGCTACCGCTGCGCTGCTTCTGGCAAGCGCAGTCGGGTGGCACACTGGAAACATGCCGGATTTCGGCGTTCTGGCGGAATACGCCGAGTATCTTTTCATCGCCTTCTGGATTTGCGGCTCAGCCCTTGCACTTGGGACGCTTTTCCACCTTGCGCTGGTCCAGCGGGAAACCGAACCGCTGCACACCTTCCTCAAGTCACTGGGTAGATTCTTTGGCGATGCCGAACGCATTGCCAACAGCCTGAATGGCCTGGGTGCGGGTCTTGCCTTCATATCCGCGATCGGTGTGTTGAAGGGAGCCATTGCAATCCTCTCTCCGTTCGCATGGGACAAAGCATTGGCTCACGCCGATCGCATCCTGCATTTCGGTCGAGCCCCGCACGAATGGTTGTGGTTTGTCGTCCAGTCGCCGCTTGCATTGAAGATCATCAACATCGCGTACAATTTCTGGTTCGTCGTGCTCATCACCGCGGTTTTCACCGTGTGCATCACACGCAAGGATACGAAGCTGCGTCACCAGTTCCTGATGAGCTTCATGACGGTGTGGACGCTGGGTGGCTTCTTCCTCGCGATGGGCCTGTCGTCGGCTGGCCCCTGCTTTTACGAGCGATTGGGGTTCGGCAACGACTTTCACCCCCTCATGCAAGCACTTGCCGTTGCCGATCGCGTCTATCCGATCTGGGCGCTCAGCACGCAGGATATGCTGTGGAGTGGCTATACCGGCGCAACTACCGGCAGCGTCGGCATATCCGCCTTCCCATCCCTGCACGTTGTGATGGCGGTGCTGTTCGCCCTCTATGCAACACGGCGGTCTCGGCTGGCCGGTCTTGTGATGTGGTTATTCGCCGGCGTCATTATGGTCGGTTCCGTCGTGCTTGGCTGGCACTATGCCTTGGATGGCTATGCGGGTGCATTCCTGATGATCGCGATCTGGAAGGTGTGCGGATATTTGCTGACCCGTTTCGCGCCGGACCGCATGGCCGCTGAAATCGAGAGCTCCACGATGCAATCGCCGGCCGTTTGCAGGCTGTAAATTCGCCGATCTGGACGAACCCGCCTGCGGCGGCCATGCCGGTCAAAACGGCTCAAGGGCCGCGCTGGATGGGTTGGATAGTTTCTGAAACGTTGTTGGATACGGTGCTTGCCGAAGCTGCTCTGCGATCGTATCCGCGCACTGCTTCGGGCTCAGGAGCGAGGTATCGACTTCCAGATCGTACACGCCTGGGCGGTGGACCTCCTCCTGCCACAGGCGCACGGGCAACGGCACCGGATCGTCTGATGAGCCGGTCACATATCTCTTGTCCGCCGCGCTGGCGGCACGCCTTTCCATGATGATTTCCAGCGGGCAGCGAACACCGACAAACAGCACCGGCAGACCTACAAGCCGGCGCGCGCAATCAGCCACAATGTGAAGTGGTCTCGAATAGGCGTCGTGATGGCCGATATCCGCCACGACATTCAGCCCCAGCCGGCTGTGGGCGGCGATCGATTCGTAGAGCGCGGCGTATAGTCCGGGCACGAGGGCCTCAAGGTCCGGACGCTCGCCACCGGGCCGCAATCCTATCCCGGGCCGATAGCGTGCCGGCGTAGCCTGCTCGTAAACGTCGACGCCGAGATTGATCCAGACGCCATCGAAGCGCTCCTGAACAGCTCTGGCGATGCTTGTTTTTCCCGATCGCGGCGCACCGTTCAGGATGATGATCTGGCCGCTCATGCCCCTCCTCCTTGCAAACGAAAAAAGCCCCGTTTCCGGGGCTTTCAGACTGCTGACAAACCCCGTCGATTTTCGGCGGGGTTTTTTGTTATGTGATTGAAGTGTCTTGGACTGTTTGTGTCAGGAGATTTTGACAAGAGGCATTGAGCCTCAT
>NZ_RZPH01001044.1:0-2022 GCF_004022825.1 Mesorhizobium sp. M7A.F.Ca.CA.004.04.2.1 | reverse complement strand
GTCCCGGACAAGGTCACCGAGCCGCCGCCGACGTCGAGCGCCAGCCTTTCGATGCTGGTCGTGCCGTTGGCGATGCTTAGTGTCGATGCCTGGGCGATTGCCGCCTTGATGCCACGAACCGTCGCCTCGCCCGAGGCAATCTCGATGCTCGTCGTGCCGTCGGCGATCTTCACCCGGCCGGCAGCGGTCGCCGGAATGCCCGCTATGGTGGCGCCGCCGGTAAAATTGGTCCAGTCGCCATCACGCTTCAGGTCGACGCCGATGCCGCCGATTTCCGTGGTCCCGGAGGTGACGCTGTCGGCCTTGATCGTACCTGATATCGCAGGCGCCTTGAGATAATTGGCGATCAGTGCATTGACTGTGATGGCCTTGGCCATCACCTCGCCGCGCGCGATCGATGTGCTCTTCGCATCGATCGCAACGGAGGGCGCGTCGCCATCCCCCGCGAAGCGGATGGTTCCGTCGATGTCTCCCGTTATCGCCTGGCCGGCAAGTGCGGCCAGCTGGTCGATGGCAGGTGCATCGAGCGTCAGCGTGCCGAGCGGCATGAATTTGTCGTCGAGCGCGAGATCACCCGAGACCTTGTTGTCGCCGAGCGAGACCAGAAAACCATTGATCGAACGCTTGCCTTCGCTCGTCACCAGCGCTGCTTTGATGTCGAGCGGCTGGTCGTCGACGGAGCCGGTCAGCGAGACATTGGCGGCGGGACTGGTGATATCGGCCTTGCCGCTAGCCGTCAGCTTGATGCTCTTCACCGTGCGGCCCGATGCCGTCAGGCTGTCGCTATCGGCGGTAACCGTGAAATCCGGCGCCGTCATGGCGCCGCTTGCCGACAGCGCGAAATCGACGCCACCGGCAACCGGCACGCCGACTGTCGGCGACAGCACCGAGACGTCGCCCAGTTTGCCCTTGATGTCGGCCTGGATGTCGGTGCCTTGCATGCTGGCCGTGCCGGCGGCGCTGAGCGTGCCGGAGGTGAATTCGATCGAATTGGCGGCGAAGGATCCCTGCGGATCGCGGGCCGCGCTGGCCGAGAATTTCACCCTAGCGCCGAGCACCGAGGCGATCTGCGGCGGAAAGGCCGTGGCCACGGCATCCGCGTTCATCTTGAGCTGCATCGACAGGTCGGCAAGCGCCACCGTCGCGGTCAGCGAAGCGTTGAGCGCGTCGGAACGCAGCGTGCCCTGGTCGATGGCAATGGCGTCCTTGCTGACCGACCCGGCCAGATCGACATCGATCTTGCCGGTGATCAGCGGCGCCAGCGTCGCCACGTCGGTGTTGAGGCCGCCCGCCTCCAGCTTGACGGTGACCGGCCCGGCGCGGTTCTGGATATCAAAACCGTCGGAATGGATCTGGGCCGCCAGGTCGTCCAGCCGCGTGCCGCCGGCGACGATGGAGACGAAGGAGGCGCCGACGTCGATGATCGGCGCCTTGCCGTCGCCGAAGGCCCGGGCGGTGGCATTGCTGATCGCCAGCGTGATCGGCTGCGCCTTGCTGCCGACGCTGATCACCACGGGCGGCCCCTTGGCGGCGAGTTCGACCGAGAGGTCGCTGGCGCCGGCAGGATCGACAATGCCGGTCGCGGTGCCGTGCACCGCATCGCTGTCGATGTTGGCGCGGTCGACACTGACGCCACCGGCCGATGTGGCGGTGCCGGCAATGTCGAAACTGGTCTTGCCGGCAAACAGCGGCTTGAGATTCTCAGGCAGGAAGCGAGCGAAATCGCCGTCGCCCTTGGCCTCGATATGATTGCCCTTGTCGGTCAGTTGGTGGCGACCCGTCAGCTGGGTGACGATCTTGCCGTCGACCGAGAACGTGCCGATGCCGTTCCAGTTGGCGAGCGGCCCGGTGCCCGAGACATCTATGTCGACCGGCGGCGTGTCGGGCAGCTTGAGCAGGTTGGCGATGATACCGCCTGCCGGCTCCGAGGCCTTCAGGTCGAGATCGAGCCTGTTGTCTGCCGGCGCAAAGTGGATCTTGGCGTCGACATTACCTTGCTTGCCGTCATGACGGGTGATGTTG
>NZ_RZPH01001043.1:0-2025 GCF_004022825.1 Mesorhizobium sp. M7A.F.Ca.CA.004.04.2.1 | reverse complement strand
GATCGGCAGCCCAATCACCACCGCGCCGGCATTCTCCTTCCGCAGCAAGGCGAGCAGCACCGCCGCATCGAGCGAGAATTTCCTTCGCATGATGACCGGGCGCGGATGGGCGAAGGAAAATCTCTGGTCCGAGACCGCGACGCCGATCGTCTTGTCGCCGAGGTCAAGTCCCGCCAGCGTCTTGCCGCCGGTCAGCCGCGCCGGCAATTCCTCGATCGTGATAATGCCCACCGGCCGTCCTTCGCCTTTCACCACCACGTGTTTTGTCAAACGCGTGGTGGACACAGTAACCCTTTGATCTCGGGGCCGTCGGCGTTCTATCCTTTGGCAAGACAAAAATCGAGGAATGCATTCATGAAACTGACCTGGTACGGCCACTCGGCCTTTCGCATCGAGACCGCTGATGCCAAGATCCTCATCGATCCCTATCTGATCGGCAATCCGTCCTGGACGGGCGGCTGGGAGGGACCGGCGGAGGGAATCACGCATGTACTGCTGACGCATGGCCACAGCGACCACATCAGCGGCGCGCTGGAAGTGCTTGGCAAAAGCGGCGCCCAGCTAGTCGCCAATTTCGAGATCTGCATGTACCTGGTCGGCAAGGGCGCCAGCGACAAGAAGATCAACCCGGGCAACATCGGCGGCACCGTCGATTGCGGCGGCTTCACCACCACTTTCGTCCAGGCGCTGCATTCATCCTCGTTCCCCGGCGAAGGTGGCCAGAACACCTATCTCGGCAATCCGGGCGGCCTCGTCCTGCATTTCCCGGAAGACAGGACGCTCTACCACATGGGCGACACCGACATCTTTTCCGACATGGCGCTGATCAACGAGCTGCACGAGCCGAAGATCGGCCTGGTGCCGATCGGCGACCGCTTCACCATGGGCGGCGCGGTGGCGGCACTTGCCTGCCGGCGCTTCTTCAAATTCGACACCGTGGTTCCCTGTCATTTCGGCACCTTTCCGATGATCGATCCGACCGCCGACAAGTTCGAGGCCGGCCTGGAAGGATCCGGCATCAAGGTGGCTTTGCCCAAGATTGGCGAGACGATTACGATTTAGAAGCAGCCAAAATGGAATAAAACCATGGCTTTGAGGCAATCTTTTTGCGTTTCCATACTGGTCGCGGCGTCGCCCGCGCTCGCTGCGGATGATTTCATCGAAGGCATCTACCTTCAGTCCGAGGAGCTTTGCAAACAGGCCAAGAAGGGCACGCTGCAAACGCTGATCGACGCCGGCAACATCGTGCTTTCGGCGTACGGCCTGCAAAGCGTCGAATACAATTGCGAGTTTCTGCAGATCAGCAAGGCGACGGCTTCGCCGAGCTGGGCGGTGACGGCCATCTGCCAGGAACCGGGTTATGTCTTTCCCGACGTTCTCTCGGTGACGCAAATGAACGCGAAGCAGATCGATCTCGTGTCGGTTCGGCCCGTCGACGACGAAAGCGAAGCAAGCGGCAACAGCGGCAGCTACTATCTGTGCGAGGGCGTTGCCCTGCCATAGACGTATTCTGAGAGCCGACGAGCGGGCCGCCGCCACAGCCTGGCCTCTCGCACGATGCATGTTGCGCAGCGCGCGCGGCGCCGCTATAGCCCGAACTGGTTTTCCCCGAGGCAAAAACATGTCCGTAGATCTTCAGACAGTGAAGCGCGTCGCGCATCTCGCCCGCATCGCGGTGAGCGAAGAGGATGCCGAACGGATGACCGGCGAGCTGAACGCCATTCTGGGCTTCGTCGAGCAGCTGAACGAGGTCGATGTTTCCGGTGTCGAGCCAATGACCTCGGTGACGCCGATGGACATGAAGAAGCGCAGCGATGTCGTCACCGACGGCGGCAAGGCGGCCGACATCGTCGTCAACGCGCCGGCGACCGAAGAGAATTTCTTCCTCGTGCCGAAGGTCGTGGAGTAAGTCCGCCGATGGCAATCGAGATCGCCATTGAGACGCCGCTCCAGGACGACCTGCGCGGGCTGGTCACCGAACTCAACGAGACCTTGCTCGAACTGACGCCGCCGGAGCATTGCTAC
>NZ_RZPH01001042.1:0-2030 GCF_004022825.1 Mesorhizobium sp. M7A.F.Ca.CA.004.04.2.1 | reverse complement strand
CGCTCAGATGTTGCGCAAGATCGCGCTCGGACGGAAGCTTGCCGCCGCCCTGCTGCAACTGGCGGACCGCGGCGATGATGTCGTCGAGATCCGATGGTCCGACCTGCGGCTCGAATGCGCTCAAAACCAAATCTCCTGTCCGATCGGCAGACCGCCGACTCAACGTCCCGACATCATATTGTGACACGAAAACCTGTTCGACGGCACTCAACCAATTCAACCAATCTACAACTGTACGCAATGGTTGACAACACTAGTTGCGCGATGGTTGACTGCCCATGTCGACGGTTGCCATCGCGGCGGACCGTCTTTCTCCCGAGGATCACGCATGCCGGCTGGCGAAACCTTTGACTACGTCATTGTCGGTGCGGGATCGGCCGGCTGCGTGCTGGCGAACCGGCTGAGCGAGGACCCTGCCGTATCGGTGCTTCTGCTGGAGGCGGGGGATTGGGACCGCGATCCGATGATCCACATCCCGCTCGGCTGGGGCAAGATACTGACCGAGCGCCGCCACGACTGGATGTATTTCTGCGAGCCCGAGGCCAATGTCGGCGGGCGCAAGGTCGAATGCGCGCGCGGCAAGGTCATCGGCGGCTCTTCCTCCACCAACGCCATGGCTTATGTGCGCGGCAATCGCGGCGACTACGATCGCTGGGCGGCAAGCGGCCTGACGGATTGGTCGTTCGACAAGGTGCTGCCCTACTTCAAGAAGCAGGAGCGCTGGGAAGCGGGGGAAAGCCGGTACCGTGGTGGCAGCGGGCCGCTGAACACCCAGTTCTGCCGGTACAAGGACGAACTGATCGATGCCTTCGCCACAGCCAGCCGTGATGCCGGATACCCGCAGACCGACGACTATAACGGCGCCATACAGGAAGGCTTCGGCCGGCTGCAGATGACGATCGCCAACGGCCGCCGCTGCTCGACCGCGACCGCCTATCTGCGGCCGGCCATGCGCCGCGGCAATGTCAAGGTGCTGACCGGCGCGATGGCGACGAAGATCCTGCTCAGGGATGGGCGCGCGGCGGGCATTGCCTACACCAGAGGCGGGGCGAGCCATGAAGTTCTGGCGCGGCGCGAAGTCCTGCTTGCCGGCGGCGTCATCAACACGCCGCAGCTGATGATGCTGTCAGGCATAGGCGACGGCGGTGAGCTCGCGGCGCATGGCATCGAGACGAAGGTCGATCGTGCGCAGGTCGGAAAGAATTTGCAGGACCATGTTTCGGTCATCCTGATGTATCGGCGCAAACAGCCGGGACCGTTTCTCAAGATGATGCGGGCCGATCGTATCGGGCTGGATTTCGTCAAGACCTATCTCACCGGAAAGGGCTTTTCGGGAGATGTGCCTGGCGGCGTCGTGGCATTCCTGAAGAGCGACGCAAGCCGGCCGCTGCCGGACGTGCAGCTGCTTTTCACCGCTGCACCGCTGGGGGCATGGCCTTACATGTCGCCGTTCAAGGCGCCGTTCGCCGACGGCTTTGCGACCCGTATCGTTGCGGTGCAGCCGGAGAGCCGCGGCAGCGTCAAGCTGGCGTCGAGCGATCCGGTCGCTGCGCCGCTGATCCACCAGAACTTCCTGTCCTCGCAGAGCGACTGGCAATCGCTTCGCGCCGGCTTTCGCGTTGCGCGCAACCTTGCCAGCCAGCCGTCCATGGCTCCGTTCGTTGGCGCGGAGTTCTTTCCCGGCCCGAAATGCGAGAGCGACGAAGAGATCGACGAGCATATCCGCAAGACCTCGATCACCGTGCATCATCCGGCCGGCACGTGCCGCATGGGCGTCGATGCGGCATCGGTGGTCGATCCGGAATTGCGGGTGCGCGGCATCGCCGGACTTCGTGTCGTGGACGCCTCGGTCATGCCCGACCTCGTCTGTGGTAACATCAATGCGGCGGTCATCATGATCGCCGAAAAGGCCGCGGATCTGATCCGCAGCCGCGCTCAACAGAGCGTGGCGGCCTGATAGAGGCGGCCGGAATACAACCAAAGTCTTTTGGTTGAGACTGAAAAACTGCGTTGGTTGGACTGTCATGCGC
>NZ_RZPH01001041.1:0-2031 GCF_004022825.1 Mesorhizobium sp. M7A.F.Ca.CA.004.04.2.1 | reverse complement strand
GTTCTGCATAGACCGCATCATTGATCAACAATGGCCCATCGAGGCTTGCCGCCTCGAGTTGCGCGATCGACCAGCCCGCCCAATTGGGATCGTCCGTAACAAGGTCGAGCAGAACGTTGGTGTCGACGAACGTCACGCTCCGCCACGCGTCAGCGCCATGATAGCCTCGGTCGTGAGCCCCTCGCCGGCATGGCCGCGCAGATTGGCGAAGCGGCTCGCAGGCGGCTTTCTGTCAACCCGAGCCAACACCACGCTGCCATCGGCGGCGCGCCGGAAATCGACTCTGCTGCCCGGGACGATCCCCAGGAGGTCGCGGACGGGTTTGGGAATGGTCACTTGTCCCTTTGCCGTGACGGTGGTGGCCATCTTCACTCCTTGGTAATACCATATTCCGACAAGGTATTACCTCATCGGTCGATTTTCAAGGCTTGAAGCATCGTGTCTCTACCGAACCGCCAGAGTCCGTTCAAACTCCGTAGCGTTCGGTGCGAATGATTTCCGCTGCAACGCCGGCATTGATCAGCGCTTGGGCGGCCGCGGAAACGAAGGCGTTGGAGCCGCAGACGAAGGCGATGCCAGGCGGCTCCGGCAGCCGCGTCATGGCTTGAACCATCATCGCGACGTCTACCCGCCGCGCATAGTCGGCCGGGCGGCGTGCGGCTTCGCGCGTCAGTGTCAGCATCAGGTCGAAGCCGTCCTGGCGTTCGTCGAGGGCGATCAACTCGTGACGAAAGATCACTTCGTCCCAGACCCGGACCGAAAAGACCAGGACGACGGGCACCGCTGAATTATGCGCGGCGCGGTGGCGGAGCATCGACATCAAGGGCACGACGCCCGAACCGCCGCCGACCAGAACAAGCGGTCCACTCTCATCCTCCGGCCAGACGAAATGCCCGCCAAGCGGCCCGCGCAGTTCGATTTCATCGCCCACTGCCGCGACCTCGTGGAAGAAGGGCGAGACCTCGCCATCGTCGAGTTTTTCGATCGCCAGTTCGATTGCGCCGCTCGTTTCGGGCGCGGAGGCGATGGAATAGGAGCGGCGCGCCTGATAGCCGTCCGGCGCCGTCAGCCTGACGTCGACATGCTGCCCGGCGCGATAGGCGAAGGGCCGAGACGGCTGGAAAAAGAAGCTGGTGACACGCGGCGTGCGCTTTTCGATGCGGACGATGCCGGCTGTTTGCCAGGGCGACTGCACTGCCGCCGCATCGCTCATGGATCGTCCGTGTAGCGCTGCTCGCGCCATGGGTCGCCATAGATATGGTAGCCGCGCAATTCCCAGAAACCGGGCTCGTCTCGCGTGGTGAATTGCAGGCCGTTCAACCATTTGGCCGACTTCCAGAAATAAAGATGCGGCACCAGCAGCCTTGCCGGGCCGCCATGGTCCGGTGTGATCGGCTTGCCTTCGTAGAGCAGCGCCACCATGGCCTTGCCGGCGGTGAGGTCCTTGACCGGCACGTTGGTGGTGTAGCCGTCGAACGCGTGCGCCAGCGTGAAGCCGGTCGGCGGCTCCACACCCGCATCGGCAAGGATATCGTCGACCAGCACGCCCTGCCACGGCGTGTCGAACTTGGTCCATGCTGTCACGCAATGGATATCGCGTGTCATCTTGGTCATCGGCAGCGCGTTGAACTCGGTCCAGTTCCATTTCTTGATCGGGCGTGGCCCATGTTTCAGCGTGAAAGACCAATCCTCGGTACGCACGCGCGGCGTCGGACCGGCCGACAGCACCGGAAAACCCTGTTCCAGATATTGGCCCGGCGGGATGCGGGCATCGCCATCGGCTGGCGGGCGCCGTCCTGAAGAGAAACCTCGGGTGACCATAGCGGCAATCCCCATGCAATCAGGCCACTATCGGCCTGACGCAATGTTCTCGAAGATGCCGTGACGGGCAACCGAAATCTTGACGGGCGGAGACCGGCGGGACCGTCACCGATGGACCTGCCGCTCCGCGTTCCCGTCAACAGCAGTTCTCAGCCACTGGCAAAAGGCACCGCGATGTACATTTGAGCGTCGCCACGCTCGACCAGCAAC
>NZ_RZPH01000103.1:0-9970 GCF_004022825.1 Mesorhizobium sp. M7A.F.Ca.CA.004.04.2.1 | reverse complement strand
ATGCTCTCCGGATCCCGGATCGTCAGCGTATAGCGAGGCTCCAGGAAGAAATAATTGAAAGCAAGGGCGCTGGCGAAACAAGCGTACAGAGCCGGCCACAGACCGCCCGTTACCGCCGATGCCAGTACGCCGATGAGAAGAATGATCGCCAGGTTGCGAACGTCGAGAAACTGGTCGAGAACGACGGCGAAGGCGAGCGAACCGATGACAAAGGCCGTGGCCTTGAGATAGGGCCAGATCTCGAACTGCCACTGCTCGTCCGCCGCCTTGACACTCCTCGACGTCACCTCGGCATTGCGTTCGGTTCCTGAAATGACATGGACGCTGATGTCGCCGGCATTGCGGATGAGATCGTAGGTGAGCGAACCTTCGATCAATTCCCGCCAGCGCGACCGGGTCGGCCTGCCGACCACGATATGGGTGAAATTGTTCGCCGTCGCATGGCGAACAATGTCCTGCGCGATGTTCTGACCGGGAATGGTGGTCACCTCGGCGCCGAGCTGTTCGGCAAGCCGCAGGTTCGTAGCGAGCCGATCCTTGTCCGCTTCGGGCATGCTGGCCGAGCGAGGGCTGTCGACATGCAGCGCCGTCCACGGGGCACGGAGCCGGTCGGCCAGCCTGCGCGCATAGCGAATACGCGCCGCCCCGCCCGGACGCGCGTCGACGCAGACGAGAACCCTTTCCCCCGCGGCCCACGGTCCGGGAATGGCGTGGGCCTGCATATGGATCAGCAACTGGTCGTCGACGCGCTGCGCGGTGCGGCGCAGCGCCAGCTCCCTGAGCGCCGTCAGATTGCCCGGCGAGAAATAGTTCTCGATCGCGCGCTGCGCGGTGTTGGGGAAATAGACCTTGCCTTCCTCGAGCCGCTTGATCAGGTCGTCGGGGGTGAGATCGATGATCTCGACATCGTCGGCCTGGTCGATGATGGAATCGGGGACCGTCTCGCGAACCCTGACCTTGGTGATCTGGGCGACGACGTCGTTCAGGCTTTCGACATGCTGGATGTTGAGCGTCGTGTAGACGTCGATACCGTGCGTCAGGATTTCCTGGACATCGAGATAGCGCTTGGGGTGCCGGCTGCCAGGCGCATTGGTGTGGGCGAGTTCGTCGACGAGAACCAGCGCCGGGCGCCGGGCGAGGATGGCGTCGATATCCATCTCGTCGAGGATGCGCCCCTTGTAGTCGACCTTGCGGCGGGGAATGACCTCATAGCCCTCGACCAGGGCCAGTGTCTCCTTGCGCCCATGCGTCTCGACGACACCGATCACCACATCCACGCCGTCGGTCAGCCTGGCGCGGCCCGACATCAGCATCTCGTAGGTCTTGCCTACGCCGGGAGCGGCACCCAGGAATATCCGCAGCCGGCCGCGACCTTCCCGCTCGGCATGGTCAAGCAGTGCGTCGGGAGAAGGTCTAGCGTCGTTGCTTCTGTCGTCCGGCATCGGGATCGATCATGGATGGCGCCGGGGATACTGTCGATCCCCGGCCCGCACCATTCACTGTTTCGCGGCGTCCAGCGCAAGGTTGAGACCGAGCACATTGACCACCGGTTCGCCCATGAAGCCAAGCTCCCTGCCCTCGACTTGGGCATCGACAAGCGCCTTGACCTTGGCTTCATCGATCCCCCTGGCCTTGGCCACCCTGGCGGCCTGGAAGTAGGCTGCTTCGGGACTGATATCGGGATCGAGGCCACTGCCGGACGTCGTCACCAGGTCCATCGGGACGGGCTGGTTCGGATTCTGCGCCTTCAATCTTTCCGCGTCGCCCTTGATGCGGTCGATCAGCTTGGGATTGGTCGGGCCGAGATTGCTGCCGCTCGAGGCGGCGGCGTTGTAGCCGTCGCCGGCGGCCGAGGGGCGGCCATGGAAATACTTGTCGCTGGCAAAGCCCTGGCCGATCAGCTCGGAGCCGATGACCTTGCCATCCTTCTCGATCAGGCTGCCATTGGCCTGGCGCGGGAAGATCGCCTGGGCGATGCCGGTCATGCCCAAGGGATAGATCAGGCCGGTCAGGACCGTGAAGAAGACGATCATGATGATCGCGGGTCTTATCTGGGTGAGCATGGAGATGTTCCTCAAAGCAATTCCAGGGTTTCCGTCCGGAATTGCGTTAAAACAAAGAGTTAAGCGAGGCCAAGCGCGGTGACGATCATGTCGATCGCCTTGATGCCGACGAACGGCACGATGAGGCCGCCGAGGCCGTAGACAAGCAGATTGCGGCTGAGCAGCGCCCCGGCGCCAATGGCGCGATATTTGACGCCCTTCAGCGACAGCGGGATCAGCGCGATGATGATCAGTGCGTTGAAGATGATGGCCGACAGGATGGCGCTTTGCGGCGTCGCCAGATGCATGACGTTGAGTGCCTGCAGCGGGCCGGTCGTCTGTCCCGGTGCGACGTAGAAGACGGCGAACATCGCCGGAATGATGGCGAAATACTTGGCCACGTCGTTGGCGATCGAGAAGGTCGTCAGCGAACCCCGCGTCATCAAGAGCGCCTTGCCGATCTCGACGATCTCGATGAGCTTGGTCGGATCGCTGTCGAGATCGATCATGTTGCCGGCCTCGCGGGCGGCAACCGTGCCGGTGTTCATGGCGACGCCGACATCGGCTTGTGCAAGGGCGGGTGCATCGTTGGTGCCGTCGCCGCACATGGCCACCAGCTTGCCCTTGGCCTGTTCGTCGCGGATCAGCTTCAGCTTGTCCTCCGGTGTGGCCTGCGCGAGGAAGTCGTCGACGCCGGCTTCCGCGGCGATGGCTGCTGCCGTCATCGGATTGTCGCCGGTGATCATCACCGTGCGGATGCCCATGCGGCGCAGTTCGGTGAAGCGCTCCCGGATACCGCCCTTGACAATGTCCTTGAGGTGGATGACGCCGAGCAGGCGGCCGTCGCGTTCGACCGCCAGCGGCGTGCCGCCGGACTTGGCGATCTCGTCGGCGATGGACTGGAGATCGCGGATGGATTCGCTGCTTGGGCGCGTGCCATGGGCGGCAGCTGCCGACTGGTTGACATGGGCAAGCACGGAATCGACGGCGCCCTTGCGCACCGACGAACCATCGATGTCGACGCCGCTCATACGGGTCTGCGCTGTGAAGGGCACGAAAGTGGCGTGCAGCGTTGCCATGTCACGGGCGCGGATGGCGTATTTCTCCTTGGCCAGCACGACGATGGAGCGGCCTTCCGGCGTCTCGTCGGCGAGCGAGGCTAGCTGAGCCGCGTCGGCCAGTTCCTGTTCGGTGACGCCCTTGACCGGGCGAAACTGCGTCGCCTGGCGGTTGCCGAGTGTGATCGTGCCGGTCTTGTCGAGCAGCAGCGTGTCGACGTCGCCTGCGGCCTCCACGGCGCGGCCCGACATGGCCAGCACGTTGAATCGCACCAGGCGGTCCATACCGGCGATGCCGATGGCCGAAAGCAGCGCGCCGATCGTGGTCGGGATCAAGGTGACGAACAGCGCCACCAGAACGGTCACCGAGATATAGCCGCCCGAGTAGGAGGCAAAACTCGGGATCGTCGCGGTGGCCAGCACGAAGATCAGCGTCATGCCGACGAGCAGGATGTTGAGCGCGATCTCGTTCGGCGTCTTCTGGCGCTCGGCACCTTCGACCAGCGAGATCATGCGGTCGAGGAAGGTATGGCCGGAGGCGGCGGTGATGCGGACGCGGACCCAGTCTGACAGCACCTGGGTGCCACCGGTGACCGCCGAACGGTCGCCACCGGATTCGCGGATGACCGGCGCCGATTCGCCTGTTATCGCCGCCTCATTGACCGACGCGACGCCCTCGACAACTTCGCCGTCCGACGGGATGATGTCGCCGGTCTCGACCAGGACGGCATCGCCGACCTTGAGGCTGGTGCCGGGCACGAGTTTGTATTTGGTGCGGTCCTCACCGGTCAAAAGCTTGGCCTGGGTCTCTGTGCGTGCCTTGCGCAGCGAATCCGCCTGCGCCTTGCCGCGGCCTTCTGCGACCGCTTCGGCGAAGTTGGCGAACAGGACGGTGAACCAAAGCCAGATGATGATCTGCAGCGTAAAGCCGAGATTGCCGCCTCCGGTGACCAGGTCCTTCACGAACAGCACCGTGGTGAGCGCCGAGACGACGGCAACGACGAGCATCACCGGGTTCCTGGCCAGCGTGCGCGGATCGAGCTTGCGGAAGGCGCCGCCAATGGCGGGAACTAGGATGCGTGCATCCATGATGCTTGCTGATTTCGAGTTGCTCATTTTGAAGCTCCGGCTTCGGTGTTGTTGGACGGCACCCGATGATTGGATGCCGAAAGGAAATGCGGTGGCCCGTAGGCCAGCAGCCAGAGGACGAGCATGACTGCCGCAAGGCCGAGAAACGTCGACAGGGTCGGGAAAGGAGGAGGTCTCTCCTCCTTTCGGTGATCGTCCCTGTGGCCGACCTTGCGGCGCATGGCATTGAACCAGGACATGACGGTCTCAGAAGGTCTGCCCGTGAGCCATCGCCAGGTGCTCGATGATCGGCCCGACGGCGAGCGCCGGGAAGAAGGTGAGGCCACCGACGATCAGGATGACGCCGACCAGCAGTCCGACGAACAGCGGGCCATCGGTCGGGAAGGTGCCGGCGGAAGCCGGAACCGTTTTCTTCGCCACCAGCGAGCCGGCAATGGCCAGCGCCGGGATGATGACCAGGAAGCGGCCCATCAGCATGCCGATGCCGATCGTGATGTTGTACCAGGGCGTGTTGCCGCTGAGGCCGCCAAAGGCCGAACCGTTGTTGGCCGCCGCCGAAGTGTAGGCATACAGAACCTCGGAGAAGCCGTGCGGGCCGGCATTGCCCATCGACGCCACGCCGGTCGGCAGCACGACGGCGATGGCCGTGAAGATCAGCATCGCCAGCGGCAGGCACAGTATGGCCAGCATAGCCATCTTGACCTCCTTGGCCTCGATCTTCTTGCCCAGATATTCGGGCGTGCGGCCGACCATCAGGCCGGCGACGAAGACGGCGACGACGATGTACATCAGGATGCCGTAGAGACCGGCGCCGACACCGCCGACGATGACTTCGCCAAGCTGCATGTTGATGATCGGGATCATGCCGCCGAGCGCGGTGAACGAGCCGTGCATGGCGTTGACGGCGCCGCAGGAAGCGGCCGTGGTGATGACGGCAAACAGCGCCGACAGGGCGATGCCGAAGCGGCTCTCCTTGCCCTCCATGTTGCCGCCGTCGATGCCCAGCGCATGCACCAGCGGGTTGCCGGCGGCTTCCGCCCAGTAGCAGATGGCGACACCGGCGATGAACATGACGCCCATGGCCGAGAGGATCGCCCAGCCCTGGCGCTGGTTGCCGATCATGCGGCCGAAGACATTGGTCAAGGCGGCGCCGATGGCGAAGATCGACACCATCTGGATCAGGTTGGAGATCGCGTCGGGGTTCTCGAACGGGTGCGCGGCATTGGCGTTGAAGAAACCGCCGCCATTGGTGCCGAGCATCTTGATGGCCACCTGCGAAGCGACCGGGCCGACGGCGATGGTCTGCTGCGCGCCTTCCAGCGTCGTGGCGTTGACGTAGGCGCCGAGCGTCTGCGGCATGCCGAGCCAGACATAGACCAGCGTCAGCACGATGCAGAACGGCAGCAGCAGATAGAGTGTGGAGCGGGTCATATCGACCCAGAAATTGCCGATCGACTTGCCGGACGCCCGGGCAAAGCCGCGGATCAGCGCAATGGCGATGGCAATGCCGGTGGCCGCCGAAACGAAGTTCTGCACCGTCAGCCCGGCCATCTGCACGAGATAGGACATCGTGCTCTCGCCACCATAGTTCTGCCAGTTGGTGTTGGTCATGAAGCTGGCGGCGGTGTTGAAGGCCAACCCTGGTTCAACCGCTGTCATGCCGGCAGGGTTGTAAGGCAGGCTGCCCTGCAGGCGCTGCAGCGCATAAAGCACCAGGAAGCCGGCGAGGTTGAAGAGCAGCAGGGCGACCGCGTAGGTGGTCCAGTGCTGTTCCTCGCGTTCGCTGGTTCCGCAAATACGATAAAGCCCACGCTCAAGCGGGCGAAGGACCGGCGAAAGCAGCGTGCGGTCGCCGTTGAAGACGCGGTGCATGTAGCCGCCGAGCGGCTTCACCAGCAAAACGACGATCCCGCAATAGACCAGGATCTGTATCCAACCGTTCAGTGTCATGGGTGTGGCTTTCCGTGCCTTCAGAAGCGTTCTGGACGAACGAGGGCGTATGTCAGGTAGGCGAGCAGGAACAGCGTAACGCCGCCACCGAGAATATAGTCGACGATCATTTTTTCAGCCTCGCTCTAGAGCGCGTCACAAGCTTTTATGTAGGCGAAACAAAGGGCAAAGAACAAAATTCCGATTCCGATAACGGCCATATCCATTGTGTTTATTCCTTTTGTTCTTTTGTACTTTGCGAATTTGACAAGAGAGTTCGCAATATCTCGAAAGTGTCCCGTCGCACCTTTGGCGACGGAGCCGGTTGTATTTTCTAAAAGGAATATGGACCCGATCGCCATAAAGGTTCGAGACGGGGCGCAGTAGAAAGAAATAGGAATTTCATAAAGATTTTTGCTCGGGCTCTTCCCGACACTCCACGCAGGGATTGTCGCCCAAGACACACGGCTACAGGATGGCGATTTCCTTGCGAGCTGCCGGAAACGCGAAAGCCCGGCTGGGGGCCAGCCGGGCTTTCTATGGTGGTGTGGCTTTAGCCGCCACGGAGAACATCAATCTTCAGGCGGCGTAGCCGCCATAGCCACGCGCAACGGCGTGCACGCCCGCCACCGGCTCGAGGTCCGGCCACAGGATGCCGGCGGCTTGCGCGAATTCGAGCAACGCCCGGCGCGCCTGCTCGACGCTCACATAACCTGGAACGGCCAGATCACATGTCTCCACCGCGTTTCGGTAAAGCGGGCCGCGGCGGGAGGTCGTCCAATTGGTGAGGAAATCGTGCATTTCGGCCAGCGAGGCAATCTCGCGCTTGAAGCCGAGGCCGACCGACAGTGCGACCGGTGAATGAAACAGCTTGTCGTGCATGAAGCGGGCTCCTGGTTTTTCGCGCGCTTGGAGAGATATCCGGGCGGGTCCGCGAACGGGACGCCGTGAAACGCGCAATGAGGCCGGAGGTTCCAGCTTGGGACTTGGCGATTTTTTTGATTGTGCCTGGTCGGCGAAGTTATCAATTCACAGCGCAACGATCGCGTGCCGGACGCTCAACGGCTCCGCAGCCCCCTTGGCGACGGCAGGCTCTCCAAAATCCCGAAGGAGCCATCGAGATCGCTTGCCGCCTTGAGGCTCACGCCTTCTTCACGAACTCGGTCTTGAGCACCAGGCCTTTCACTTGCTTGGTGTTGCATTCGATCTCGCCGGGATTGCCGTTCAGGCGGATGGCCTTCACCAACGTGCCGCGCTTGATCGTCTCCGAAGTGCCTTTGACTTTGAGGTCTTTGATCAGCGTTACGGAATCACCGTCATTCAATTGAGCGCCATTGCTGTCGCGCACGATTACATCGTTCGGCATGCCATCTCCTGTGATTTGGATCCCACTACCAGATCAGATGAGAATCCCAAAACCGATGACGACCGGCAAGTCTTCGACGCCCAAGGTGGATGAACGCTTGGGGGAAGTCCGGCATCGTCTGCAGGTACCGCTGCCAGATCTGATCCATGACCGTGGTCGGCGTGGCACATCGAAGCCGGCGCCGCCGACAACCTCCTCGATCTCCGCCACCACGCGTGAATCCGTCGCCTGCCGCATCTCGGCTTCCGCTCTGCGCCATCGAGCGGATTGGCAGCTACGCCTGTTTGTCGTCCGGATGGCCAAGCTCGCAGAACCACCCGCCCAGATACTTCACCGATGGCGCCTTGGGATCCGGAACCTGCGTTTTCGCCTCGACCGCGGCGCGGAACGGCTCGGCACTATCCTGCGGAGAAAACCCCAGATGGTTGGCGCCGCTGTTGTCGACCGTTTTCACCTTGTTGTCGGAAAGGCCGAAGGAGATCGTATGGCCGACGCGCGGCGCGGTGAGAGCTGCCTCGACCAGACGCACACAATCGGCGAAGGAGAGGTATGACCACAGCATGCGACGGTCCGCCGGTTCGGGGAAGGACGAAAAGATGCGCAGGCACGCCGTCTCGATGCCGAACTTGTCCCAGTAAAGCCGGCTCAGGCTCTCGACGAAGTTCTTCGACACGCCATAGAGGCTGTCGGGACGCACCGGCGCGTCGACGCCGATATGCGCCTCGACCTCGTGATAGCCGACGGCATGCACGGAGGAGGCATAGATGACTCGTTTCACGCCGTGTTTCCGGGCGCCCTCGTAGATGTGATAGGAGCCGCGGATGCTGGAATCCAGGATGGTTTGCCATTCGCATTCGAGTGGTGCGCCGCCGAAATGCACGATCGCATCGCAATCCTTGGTGGCGGCAAACGTCGCCTCCATATCGGCGAGGTCGAAGACCGCTTCTTCCTCGTGTGGAGCAAGATCGCCGAACGGTTCGCGGCCGGCCAGGCGGATCGTTTTTGCCAGCGGCACCAGCCCCTTTCGCAGTTCCGAACCGAGGCGGCCGGCCGCGCCGGTGATCAGGATGCGTTCGTAATGCGGCATGATTTACTCCACTTGCGCGACG
The DNA here is from genome assembly GCF_004022825.1 of Mesorhizobium sp. M7A.F.Ca.CA.004.04.2.1. Taxonomy (NCBI): domain Bacteria; kingdom Pseudomonadati; phylum Pseudomonadota; class Alphaproteobacteria; order Hyphomicrobiales; family Phyllobacteriaceae; genus Mesorhizobium; species Mesorhizobium sp. M7A.F.Ca.CA.004.04.2.1. Next base: position 1,377 of record NZ_RZPH01000103.1, on the reverse strand, counting down.
GCGGCGTTGATGCGCGCGATCGCTTCGGTCAGCACCTCTTCGCCGGTCGCGGTCGAGATGCGGAAATAGGGGGAAAGTCCATAGGCGGCGCCCGGCACCGAGGCCACGCGCCCTTCGTTCAGGAGATAATTCGCCACTGCCGTGTCGTCCTCGAGCACGACGCCTTTTGGGGTCCTGCGGCCGATCAGGCTGGCGCATCCGATATAGGCATAGAAGGCGCCTTCCGGTGGCGAAAGCGTAAGACCGTTGATCCGCCTGATGCCGTCGACGACAAGGTCGCGGCGCGCCTCGAACGCCTGCCGAAAGCGTGCCACCTCGTCCTGGGGGCCGTTGAGCGCGGCCACCGTCGCCGCTTGCGCGATCGAGCAGACGGACGTGCAGGACTGGCTCTGGATGATCGCCATCGCCCTGGTGAGCGGCGCCGGCCCGGCGGCATAGCCGACACGCCACCCGGTCATCGCATAGGATTTGGAGACGCCGTTGACGATCAGGGTGCGGTCCCTGAGTTCCGGGCAAGCCTTGCCGAAGGAGACGAAGTCGCGTCCGTCGAACAGGATGTGCTCGTAAATCTCGTCGGAAAGCACCAGCACCTGCGGATGCCTTGCCAAAACCGCTCCGAGTGCCCGCAGGTCCGATTGCGAATATATGGCGCCGGAGGGGTTGCCGGGCATGTTGAGGAACAGCCATTTCGTCCTTGGAGTGATGGCTTTTTCGAGCAGCTCCGGCGTCAGCCGGAAGCCGGAAGTTTCCGGGCACTCGATAACGACAGGCCTGCCGCCGAGCAGCTTCACCATCTCGGGATAGGAGACGAAGTAGGGCGCCGGCAGGACCGCTTCGTCACCAGACTCCAGCGTCGCCATCAGCGCGTTGAAGATGATCTGCTTGGCGCCATTGGCCACGACGACGTCGTCCGCCGTGTAGTCCAGTCCGTTTTCGCGGCGGAACTTGCCGGCCACGGCTTCGCGCACCTCGGCCGTGCCGGCGGCACCCGTGTATAGCGTCTGGCCGGCCTTCGCGGCGAAATGCGCCGCTTCGATGATATGGCTCGGTGTCGGGAAATCCGGCTCGCCCAGGCCAAGATCGATCACGTCGACGCCCTTGGCGCGCAGGGCCTTGGCTGCCTGCGAAGCAGCCATGGACGCCGACGGCTTCACCGCAGACAGGCGCGAGGCAATGTAGCTCATTTGCCGTTCTCCGAAATGTATTCCTTGGAGCGGTCGTTCGCCCGCGCCTCGGTGCTGCGCTTGGACGGATCGCCATAGCCGCCGCCGCCCGGCAATTGGAGGATCAGCCGACGGCCGGCCGGAACATGCTGCCAGCCTTTGGGTCGCATCTGCGTGCCATCGTCCAGCCTGACCACGCCGGCCACTCCAGGCC
>NZ_RZPH01001040.1:0-2032 GCF_004022825.1 Mesorhizobium sp. M7A.F.Ca.CA.004.04.2.1 | reverse complement strand
ATATGGCGGCGATCCCGCGTGACCTGATCGAATCGGAACTGTTCGGTCACGAGAAGGGTGCCTTCACCGGCGCGCAGAACCGCTCGACCGGCCGCTTCGAGCAGGCCGAAGGCGGCACGCTGTTCCTCGATGAAATCGGCGACATGCCGATGGAGGCGCAGACGCGCCTGCTGCGCGTGCTGCAGCAGGGCGAGTACACCACGGTCGGCGGACGCACGCCGATCAAGACCGACGTGCGCATCGTCGCTGCCACCAACAAGGATCTGCGCACGCTGATCAACCAGGGGCTCTTCCGCGAGGATCTTTTCTATCGCCTCAACGTCGTGCCGCTCCGGCTGCCCGCGCTGCGTGAGCGCTCCGAGGATGTGCCGGACCTCGTCCGCCATTTCTTCAAGCTCGGCGAAATGGAAGGCCTGCAGACCAAGCGCATTTCTTCCGGCGGCATCGAGTTGATGAAGCGCTATCCGTGGCCGGGCAATGTGCGCGAACTGGAAAACCTGGTTCGCAGGCTCGCCGCGCTCTATTCGCAGGACGAGATTTCCGCCGAGATCATCGAGGCGGAGCTCAAGACCGGCGAACGTCCGGTGGTGCCGGGTGGCGGCAATCTGATCCCCGACGATTTGTCGATCGGGCAGGCGGTCGAGCACTTCCTGCAGCGCTATTTCGCTTCCTTTGCCGGCGATTTGCCACCTGCCGGGCTTTATCAGCGCATCCTGTCCGAGGTCGAGTTTCCCCTCGTCCTGGCTTCGATGACGGCAACCCGCGGCAACCAGATCAAGGCCGCGGAACTGCTGGGCTTGAACCGCAACACGCTGCGCAAGAAGATCCGCGAGCTCGGCGTCAACGTCTACAAATCATCGCGGCAGGGCTGAGCCTTGATCTGAGCCCGCGCTCTTTTCAGGGGATCGGCTCGCGAAAGATTTCCGTCTCGGTCACACTTGTTGCATAATCGCCACAATGCGTTGCATACATCCGACGCAATCATGGCTCTAGACGGCGACATGGCTCCGCAGGCACCGACAACAAACCAACCGCTCTTCAGCGAACCCGGCGCTCGTGACGGGCGCCGGCTGCTTGCGCTGCCGGGTGTGATCGCGGTCGTCGGCGCGCTGATGACGGCTGCGATCTCGTTCACCATCCTCGTCGGCGCCACGCCGATCACACCGAACGAGTCGACGACGCTGGCGCTGATTGCCCTCAACGCGGCTTTCGTCCTGTTTCTTATCGCGCTGGTCGGGCGTGAGGTGCACCGCATCCTGATGGCGCGCCGGCATGGTAAGGCCGCTTCGCGGCTGCATGTGCGCATTGTCGCCATGTTCGCCCTGGTTGCCGCCATTCCCGCCATCATGGTGGCCATCATTGCCTCGATCACGCTCGACATCGGCCTTGACCGCTGGTTCGAGATCCGCACCAAGACGATCGTCAATTCGTCCCTCTCGATCGCCGACGCCTATGTCCAGGAAAATGCCCGCAACCTCCAGGGCACGACATTGTCCATGGCCTATGATCTCGATGCGTCGCGCACGCTCTACGGCCTTGATCGTACCGGCTTTCTCGACTTGATGAACAAGGAAGCCGTGGGCCGTTCGCTGGCCCATGCGGCGCTGATCAAGCCGGACGGCTCTTTCGTCATGAGCGCCAAGACCGATACGGAGTTCGCCATGCCCGAGCCGCCGGAAGGCGCGGTGGCCAGCGCTGCCGACGGCAAGCCGGTGCTGATCGAACCGAAAACGCGCAACATCATGGGCGCCATCGTCAAGCTGCGGGAGATCGAAGGACTCTACCTCTACACCATTCGGCTCGTCGATCCCGAAGTGATCAAGGCAAGGCAGATCGTCAGGTCCAACACCGACGAATATCGGGGGCTGGAAGATAACCGCCGTACCTCGCAGGTGGCCTTCGCGCTGCCCTATCTGTCGCTGACGCTCATCATCATCCTGTCCGCGATCTGGACCGGCATTGCGGTCGCCGACCGTCTGGTGCGGCCTATTCGCCAGCTCATCGGCGCCGCCGACGCGGTGGCGACCGGCAA
>NZ_RZPH01001039.1:0-2032 GCF_004022825.1 Mesorhizobium sp. M7A.F.Ca.CA.004.04.2.1 | reverse complement strand
TCTTGGCGTCGAACAGAAACTGGCGCGCTCGGCCGAAGCGTCGGGCAATGCCTACAAGATCAAGAGCACGCTGCCGAAAACGATGGAGGAGGCGCTCGATCGTTTCGAGGCATGTGAGCCGGTGCGGGAACTGCTCGGCGAGGATTTCTTCCAGACCTATCTGCGCGTCAAGAGCGTCGAGCTCGACCTGTTCCAGGGCGTGGTGACGAGTTGGGAACGCGACCACCTTCTGCTGAAGGTGTGAACATGGCTTCCAGTTCAACGGGTTTCAATTCGGGCCTCGATATCGCCAAATCCTATTATGTCGCCACCGCCAATCCGGCGCCGGACCATCCGGCGCTGGTCGGCGACGTCGACACCGACCTGGTTGTCGTCGGTGGCGGCTGCACCGGCCTGTCAGCCGCCCTTCACGCCGCCGAGCGCGGCGTGAAAGTGGTGCTGCTCGAAGGCGGCAAGATCGGCTGGGGCGCGTCGGGCCGCAATGGCGGCCAGATGATCCCCGGCCTGCGCAAGGGCGCCAAGGGCCTGGTCAAACTCTACGGGCCGGAGCGGGCAAAGGTGCTGTTCGATCTTGCCTTCGAGGCACGCGGGCTGGTGCTCGATATCATTGAGCGCCACGCCATCGATTGCGATCTCAGGCTGACCGGCCATCTGGTCGGCGCGGTCAATGGCTCCGACCTCAGGGATCTCGAGGAAGAGGCCGAGTGTCTGGCCACGGTGATGAAATTTCCGCATGCCGAGATCCTGTCGGCGGCGGAAGCCCGAGCCAAGGTCGACACATCCTACCATGGCGCGATGTACGAGCCGCTCGGCGGCCACATGCATCCGCTGAACTACACGCTGGGCCTTGCCCGTGCGGCAGTTGCGGTCGGCGTCATCATCCACGAGAATTCGGTGGTGGTGAAACTGGAGCGCGAGCCTTCGATCCGGGTCTCGACTGCAAAGGGATCGGTCCGGGCCAGACATGTCGTGCTGGCGGGTGACGCTCTGCTCAACGGGCTGGAGCCGCGCGTCAACAGCCGCATCATGCCGGTCGGCAACTACATCGTCGCCACCGAGCCGCTGGAGGGCACACGCAATGTCATCCCGGCCAATGTCGCGGTGTCCGACACCCGCTTCGTCGTCAATTACTACCGCATGTCGGCGGATGGACGCCTGCTGTTCGGCGGCGGCGAACGCTACACGCCGTCACCGCCGGCCGATATTGCCGGCTTCGTGCGGCCGCATATGGAAAAGACCTTTCCGCAGCTCAAGGGCTGCCGCATCGATCAGGCCTGGGGCGGCTTGGTGTCGGTGACGACATCCAGGCTGCCGCACATCGGGCACTATGGCGAGGTCTATTTTGCGCATGGCTATTCCGGCAAGGGCGTCATCCTGTCGACGCTGTCGGGCAAGCTGCTGGCCGAAGCGATCACTGGCGATGCCTCGCGGCTTGACTTGTTCTCGACGCTGACGCCGATGCCGTTCCCGGGCGGCACGGCGCTGCGTGGGCCGCTCTATGTGCTGGGGATGCTATGGTACGCGATGCGGGATCGTATCAAGCATTGATCAGAGGCAATTGTCGACGTTAGCACTGCCCCTCACCTGCCTGCCGGCATCCTCTCCCCGTCAACGGGGCGAGGGACGCTGTTGTCGCCGGTATCGCCAATGTTGCAGGAAAGGCGATGGCGTTGCGCCAGCTACTTTCTCCCCGTCACTATACGGGGAGAAATGCCCGGCAGGGCAATGAGGGGCGGCGCTGGCGTTTGAAGAGTTTTCGGGCGATTGATTAGACGACAAAAAAATCCTCGATGCGCTGCCTGGCCTCAACCAGCACCGGCAGTATCTCCCGCTCCATCTCCGTCACCGAAAACCGCGCCGATTGCGTCGAGACGTTGATGGCCGCCACTGTGCGCTCCGCCCGGTCGCGGATCGGCACGGCGATCGAGCGCAGGCCGAGCTCCAGTTCCTCATCGACGATGGCAAAGCCGTCGGCCTTCGCCTTGCCGATGGCGCCGGCCAGCAGCCTGATATCGGTGATCGTCTTCGGTGT
>NZ_RZPH01001038.1:0-2036 GCF_004022825.1 Mesorhizobium sp. M7A.F.Ca.CA.004.04.2.1 | reverse complement strand
TCGACTACAAGACCAACCGGCCGGCGCCCTCCACTCTGGCCGAGGTGCCGCCGGCCTACCTGCTCCAGCTCGCGCTCTATCGCGCCCTGTTGCAGCCGCTCTATCCCGGCCGCACGGTCAAGGCGGCCCTGCTGTTCACCGAGGCGCCGCGGCTGATCGAGCTGCCAGCCGGTGCCATGGACGACGCCCTTGCCCGACTCACGGGAGCGTGACACAACACCTGCTTGAAGAAGGGCGCGATCACCACCACATTTGGTGGGACAAAAACTTTCAAAAGGATTTTCCATATGGCAACCGTGAAGGTCGACAAGAGCAACTTCCAGGCCGACGTGCTTGACGCCAACGTACCGGTCGTCGTCGATTTCTGGGCGGAATGGTGCGGTCCCTGCAAGATGATCGCGCCGGCGCTCGAAGACATTGCCACCGAACTCGGCGCCAAGGTGAAGATCGCCAAGCTCAACATCGACGAGAATCCGGAGCTTGCCGCCCAGTTCGGCGTGCGCTCGATCCCGACGCTGATGATCTTCAAGGGCGGCGAAATGGCCGACAAGAAGGTCGGTGCGGCGCCCAAGACCGCGCTGTCGCACTGGATCAACGGCAATCTCGCCTGATCCATCTGAAATTCATATGACCATCAAGCCCGGCCTCGCGCCGGGCTTTTTGTTGGCGTCATCGGTGCGTGGCTCTGGCTCTCGCGTCCGGCCACTCCATGTCATCTGCTTGAGCCAGACAGGAGAACCCCATGACCGGATCCGCCAAGGCCACCGTATTCATCGACAATGAGCGCGTCATCGTCACCGAGTACCGCTTCGCACCGGGCGAAAACACCGGCTGGCATCGCCACGGCCACGACTATGTCGTCGTGCCGCTGATGGACGGCAAGGTGAAGCTGTTGACCAAGGACGGCGAGACCTTCGCCGAGATGAAGAAGGGCGCGCCCTATTTCCGCAAAGAGGGCGTCGAACATGACGTCATCAACGCCAACGAAGGCGAATATGCCTTTATCGAGATCGAATTGAGGTGACGGCATGCCATCATGTGCCATCTTGATGGGCGCTGAGAGACTACATCTTCTAGAAAGGGGAGTTTGAAATGGCCGAACCCCAGCTTTCCGTCCGCAGCGCAAAAGCACGAGATATTGCTCATCGACTCGCTCGTCGCGAAAACCGTTCAATAGCTGATATCGTCGAACGCGCACTTGAATCCTATGAGATTCGGGAGGCCGGGCGAGAACCGGCCTCCCTCTTCTATTCCCGCCTGACGGCAAGCATCGGCGTCGACATCGATCTGGAAGCAATCATACCATTGTGATTTCAGAGACCCTTAGAAAGGCGCCTGATGCGGTGTCATGGCTTGGCTGGTCTCACCAATCAGCGATGCGGTCGTCGCCGGTGAATTGTGCGCTTTTCTGGGTGTACTCGAACAACTCGATTTTCACGTCGTTTGGATCGCGGATCCAGGCCTGAAATGTGTCATCGCAGGCCAGTTTCTTTGAGGTGACGTCGACACCTTTCGACCTGATGTGGGCGATCGCGGCATCAATGTTCTCCACTTCTAGGCAGAAGTGGTTGATCTGGTTCAGGTCGCCATAGCGGGCCTCGTTTTTCCCGAACACCTCGACATGGCTGCCGCCGCCGCAATCGAGGTAGAACCCGAAAATCTTGCCGTCACGCAGGAAATTGAAGCAGGTGTCCATGCCCAGCACGTCGCGATAGAAGCTTCGTGTCGCTTCAAGGTCGTTGGCGAAGATGCAGACGTGAGCGAGCTGCTTGACCTTGATCATGACAGGTTCCTCGCAGAAAAATCCGCCTTCAGGTCGGCGGGGTGCCGTTCTCGGCCAGCACCGCGCCGGTCAGATACAACGAACCGCTGATCAGGATGCGTGGCGCCGGACCGTCCCAGGTGTCGCGCAGCAGCATCAGCGCGCTGGCGACGGAACTCACCGGCTCGGCGGTCAGCCCGGCTTCCGTCGCGCGGACCGCCAGTTCGTCGTTTGGCACGCCGGCCTCGCTAAGGCTCACCGGCACCGTGTAGAC
>NZ_RZPH01001037.1:0-2038 GCF_004022825.1 Mesorhizobium sp. M7A.F.Ca.CA.004.04.2.1 | reverse complement strand
CTGTAGCACCTGCATGGCCTCTAACTCACGTCTGGATATAGCCATGTCAAAGCACCGTCTGCCCCTGGTCGCCGCTATCTATCTTGGTTCGTTCGTGGCTCTGCTCGACGTCAGCATCGTCAATGTCGCGCTGCCGACCATCCAGCAGGCGTTGCAAACCGATTTCGGCGGCCTGCAATGGGTGGTCGACTCCTACACGCTGTGCCTGTCCGCCTTCATGCTGTCGTCCGGCCTGATCGGCGATCGCTATGGCCGCAAGCGCTCGTGGCTGGCCGGCGTCGGCATCTTCGTGGCCGGTTCGCTGATCTGCGCCGTCGCGCCCAATCTGCCGGTTCTGCTGGCCGGCCGGGTGGTACAGGGCATCGCCGGCTCGCTGCTCATTCCAGGCGCGCTGTCGATCCTGACGCAGGCCTTTCCCGATGCGCGCCAGCGCGCTGGCGTCATTGGCGGCTGGGCGTCGTTCGCCGCCATCTCTCTGCTCGTTGGTCCCGTCCTCGGTGGCATCCTGGTCGAGACCGTCGGCTGGCAAAGCATCTTCTTGATCAACCTGCCGCTGGGCTTGATCACGATCGCGCTCGGTGCTGTTTCGATCAACGAGACGGCGCATCCCGAACATGCCCATCTCGACCTCGTCGGCCTGGCTCTCAGCATCCTTTGGCTGGGGGCGCTGACCTTCGGCCTGATCTCGGCCGGCGAGAATGGCTGGGGCGAGCCAAGGACGGTCGCGGCGCTGGTCGCCGGCGTCGTCGGTCTGGCTGCTTTCCTCGGCTTCGAGGCGCGCACTGCACGCCCGATGCTGCCGCTTGGCCTGTTCCGCGATGTCCGCTTCGCCGTCGCCAATGTCGCTTCGTTCGCGCTCGGCTTCACCTCCTATTCCAGCGTCTTCTTCTTCTCGATGTTCCTGCAGCAGGTGCAGGGCTGGTCGCCGACGCAGACCGGCCTGCGCATGGCGCCGGCCTTCATCGTCCAGATCGTGGTGTCGCCATGGATCGGCAGGCTGAGCGCGCGCTATGGTCACTCCGCGCTGATGACCATCGGCTATGTTGCTATCGGCCTGTCCATGCTCGGCATGTGCTGGGCCGGCCCTTCGACGCCCTATGCGATGCTGTGCCTTCTGTTCGCCATTGGCGGCCTCGGCAATGCGCTTGCAATCCCGACCGGCAGCGCTGCCGCCATGTCCTATGCGCCGCGCGAACGCTCGGGCATGGTGTCGGCGGTCATCAATGCCACCCGCCAGAGCGGCCTTGCCATCGGCATCGCCTTGCTCGGCGCCTTGATGAGCATGCGGGCAACCAACCTTTTGACCGGGTATCTCGGCGATGCCGGTGTCGCCAACGCGGAAGCGGTCGCCCGTGCTGCGATTTCACGGCATGATTTCGCAACCGATGCGGCGATGGGCGAAAGCGGCGTGCATGAACTCTATGCTGCCGCCTATGCCGGCGGCTTCCACGCCGCGATGCTGACGGCAGCGATCGGCGCGTTCCTCACCGCCGCATTGCTGGTCGCCGTGCTGGCGCCGGCCGAGGCGCGCTCGGCCAAAGAGACCAAGCACGAGGCGTGAGGCTGACGGCCCATTAAAAAACCCGGCGGTGAAGCCGGGTTTTTGCATTCATAGTGCGTCGGTCAGGTCAGCGAAGCCGTAAAACGCTGGATGCGTGTGCAGGCTTCTTCCAGAAGCGTCTCCGAGGTCGCGTAGGAGATGCGGAAGTTGGGCCCGAGGCCGAAGGCCGAGCCGAACACCACCGCGACGCCCTCGGCTTCGAGCAGTTCCGAGCAGAAGGTCTCGTCGGTGTCGATCAGCCTGCCGGCCTTGGTCTTCTTGCCGATCAGCTGGGCGCAGGAAGGATAGACATAGAAGGCGCCTTCCGGCGACGGACAGGTGATGCCGCGTGCCTGGTTGAGCATCGACACGACAAGGTCGCGCCTGCCTTGAAAGATCGCCTTGTTTTTGGCGATGAAATCCTGCGGGCCATTCAGCGCCTCGACGGATGCCCATTGCGCAATGGTGCAGGCGCCCGATGTCTGCTGACCCTGGATC
>NZ_RZPH01001036.1:0-2046 GCF_004022825.1 Mesorhizobium sp. M7A.F.Ca.CA.004.04.2.1 | reverse complement strand
GGGGATGCCTTTGGCGACGTTGCCCTCGAAGACGTTGACGATCTTCACCGTCAGATGCATGCCCGCTATCCATGCCGACATCGCCAGCGAATAGCCGGCCTGCGGAACATCGAGCTGCGGCCGTGCCGGATTGACCACCTTGCCGCCGGACAAGGCCTTGAAGCCGCCGGCGAGCACGTCGAGAAGCTGGCGCAGGTCGATGCAGGTTTTCACCTCGGCCTCGCTCAGGATGAGTACGGGCATGTCACCCTTGGCCTGGGCGCTGCGGGAGGTCGATATCGCTGATGTCATGGGATACGCTTTCGTTGTCGGTTGCACGACAACGGTATTGCAGTCCGGGAGCGTGATGAAATATACTGCTTTTGCTACTTTGGCGTGATTATCACGTTTGTTCTGGTCAAAAAGTGTGAATCCTGCAATGGACGATCTCGACCGTATCGACCGCTCGCTGCTACGTTTGTTGCAGGAGGACGGCCGCCGCACGACGCTCGATCTGGCGCGCCGGGTCGGTCTGTCGCCGACCGGGGCGACGCAGCGCGTCAAGCGGCTGTTCGCCGAAGGCTTCATTCGCGCCGTGCGCGCGGTGCTCGATCCTGCTCGGATCGGGCAGGCGCAGCTCGTCTTCATCGAGGTGCGGCTCGACCACACGGCGCCGCATGTGTTCGACCGCTTCGCCGAGGCGGTTCTGCGGGCGCCCGAGATCATCGAATGCCACATGGTGGTCGGCGGCTTCGACTATCTGGTCAAGGCGCGCATCGCCGACATGGCGATGTTCCAGGATTTCCTGCAGCGCGTCATCCTGCCGCTGCCCGGGGTGCGGGAGACACACACCTACGCTTCGATCGCCAATGTGAAGCCCGACGCCTTGCTGCCGATCTAGAGCGGCGGCCTTTCTCCCGCATCCAGCAACCATTGCCGCACGGCTTGCGTCGGCTCGGGGTGGCGCTGTTTTCTCGGCATCACGACATAAAAATCCTGCGTGCCGCGCATTTCGCCGCTGACGGGCTGAACCAGGCGGCCCGTGGCGAGATCAGCGGCTACGAGGAAGCGGCTGGCCAGCGCAATGCCCTGGCCGGCGACGGCCGCGTCGATGGCCAGGCCCGTCTGGTTGAAGCGCATCCGTTTCAATTCGGTCGTCATCTTCAGGCCGACCGCTTTCTCCATGAATTCCGGCCACAGATTGTGGGCATCGTGCAGCAGCACATGGTGCTGGATTTCGGAGGCTGCGATTTCAGCAACACCTTCCGGCAGCAAGGCCGGGCTGCAGACGGCGACGATCTGCTGGGGAAACAGCAGGTCGACGATCAGCCCAGCGCCGAAGGGCGGGCGGCCTTGCCTGACCGCGATGTCGACGCCATCGGCCTGGAAGCTCGACAGGCTCTCGCTGGCCAGCACGCGCAAATCGACCAGCGGGTTGTGCGCGACGAAGTCGTGCAATCTCGGGATCAGCCATTTGGTGGCGAAGCTCGGCGTCACGCTGATCGTCAGCCGCGCCGGCTCGGGACGAAGCAGCAGCGTCGCCTCCGAGATCAGGTCGAAGGCGCGGCGGATATTGGGGACATAGGCGCGGCCCTCATCGGTCAGCGCCAGGCCGCGCGGCAGCCGCTCGAACAGCTTTGTGCCGAGATCGGCTTCCAGCCCGCGAATGTGCTGGGCGACCGCCCCTTGCGTGACATTGAGCTCTTCGGCGGCGATGCGGAAGTTGAGATGACGCGCCGAGGCTTCGAAGGCGCGCAGCGCATTCAACGGCGGCAGGCTGAGGAAGGCTTCGGGCATGCAGGAGTTTTTCTACAGGTTGATTTCAGGCATTCTGGTTCGAACCAGCGGGGAAAACCAGCTATATCAACGCTCAGCTCCCGAAAACACCGCTTGCGGTGCCCGCAAACCCTGAGAGGAAAATCCGATGAGTGTAGAAAAAGTAGCTGTGGTGGTGGCCGGCGGCAGCGGCATGGGTGCGGCGGCGGCCAAGCGGCTGGCGGCGGACGGCTTCAAGGTCGCCATTCTTTCGTCGTCCGGAAAGGGCGAGGCGCTGGCTGGGGAATTGGG
>NZ_RZPH01001035.1:0-2047 GCF_004022825.1 Mesorhizobium sp. M7A.F.Ca.CA.004.04.2.1 | reverse complement strand
GTATTGATACCAGGATAAAGTTTGAACTGTTTGGCCCGCGCCAACTGTCCCATCTTCGGTTCAGAGCAACAGAACGGAGGCTCTGAACATGGAACTCAAAGACAAGACGATCCTCATCACCGGCTCTACCGATGGCGTCGGCCGGGTCGTCGCGCAACGGCTCGGCGCCGCGGGCGCCCGTGTGCTGGTGCATGGCCGCGATGCGACGCGCGGCAAGGCTGTTGTCACCGGGATCGAAGCGACCGGCGGCAGGGCGGAGCTTCTGGTCGCCGACCTCTCTTCTCTGGCCGAAGTGCGCCGGCTTGCCGAAGCCGTGCGCGCCCGCACGGATCGGCTCGATATCCTCATCAACAATGCCGGCATCGGCACGGCAGGCCAAGGCGCCAAACGTCAGGTCAGCGCCGACGGCTACGAACTGCGCTTCGCGGTCAACTACCTCGCCGGTTTCCTGCTGACATCGGAGCTTCTGTCGTTGCTGAAGGCGAGTGCGCCGGCCCGCATCGTCAATGTCGCCTCTGCGGGGCAGCAGGCGATCGATTTCAGCGATGTCATGCTGACCCGCTCCTATGACGGCGTGCGTGCCTATTGCCAGAGCAAGCTGGCGCAGATCCTGTTCACCGTCGACCTTGCGGAGCAGCTGAAAGGCACCGGCGTCACCGTCAACGCGCTGCATCCGGCGAGCTATATGAACACCACCATGGTCCGGCAAGCAGGCGTGACGCCGTGGAGCTCGGTCGAGACCGGCGCCGAGGCCATCCTCAACCTCGCCGCCTCACCCGCGCTCGACGGGAAAAGCGGCCTCTATTTCGACGGCCTGCGGGAATCCCGCGCCGATACCCAGGCCTATGACGCCAAGGCAAGGCAACGTCTGCGAGCCTTGAGCCTTGATCTCATCGGCACGGCCTCCCCCACATCGAAGGAAGACCATTCATGACCAAGACAATCGAACACACCGTCATCATCGGCGGCTCGTCCGGCATCGGCCTGGCGACGGCGCGAAAACTGCTTGGCCCGGGCATGAAGGTGACCATCACCGGGCGCAACGAGGACAAACTGAAGAGCGCTTGGAAAAGCCTGGGCAGCGCTGCCGGGAAGGCTGCTTTCGACGCCGCGAAGCCGGATGCGGTCCGCCAGTTCTTCGAGAGCCTCGGTCCTTTCGACCATCTGGTGCTGGCGGCCAGCGGCGGCAAGGGCCTCGGCCCCTTCCCGGCGCTTGACCTGAGCGACATCGGCAGCGGCGTGGAGGAAAAGGTCCGCCCGCAGCTGTCCTGCCTGCAGGCCGCCTTGCCGACACTCAACAAGGCCGGATCGGTCACCTTCATCTCGGCGGTGTCGGCGCAGCTCGCGACGCCCGGTGTCGCCGGTATCGCCGCCATCAACGGCATGCTGTTGACTGTGGTGCCGATCCTGGCCCTGGAACTGAAGCCGCTGCGCGTCAATGTCGTGGCGCCGGGCGTCATCGACACGCCCTGGTGGGATTTTCTGGCCGAAGAGCAGAGGCAAACGATCTTTGCCGACTATGCCGGCAAGACCCCGGTCGGCCGCGTCGGTCGGGCCGAAGACGTGGCCGACGCAATCGCCTTCCTCGTCTCCAGCGGCTTCATGACCGGCCAGGTGCTGACCTGCGATGGCGGCCTGAGATTTGCGGCATAGGAACAGCGACTATCGGGCTCCGACGGGACCTTAATTGGCCTTCTTTGGAACGCGGTCGTTCTCGTCCGCGGGCCTGTCGCCTGCCGGTTTTGCCGAAACAGGCTTTTCCGGCACATGGGAATAGTCAGATGTATCCGCCCCATACATCTTGTTGTCGATCGCCTCTTGCCAGCTGTAGTCCGCGTCGGACGGTGAAACGTCGGCGATCTCATGGCGGGAGGAGCGAGCGTGAAGCCAGTTCGGGGTGATCTCTCGAACCAATTGTGCAAAGCGTCCCATCGAAACCGTTCCTTTCCTTGTCCTTTCCAGGAGGCGCGATCACGGTTGCGTCGGCTGCACCTAGAGTTGACCTCTCAGCCAGGCCAGCGTCTCGGCAACGCCGGCCAGCCCGTAC
>NZ_RZPH01001034.1:0-2048 GCF_004022825.1 Mesorhizobium sp. M7A.F.Ca.CA.004.04.2.1 | reverse complement strand
TCTGCCGCCAGCGCGCCCTCCGAATGCGTCGAAAGCAGGATTGCCATGGCCGCGAGAGATGCCCGGCCGGCCAACAGTCCAGAGTCAATTTTGGCGAACATGCGCGCTCCAGTATAGCGAGGCAACGAGCCTCCGATGGCGCCAACATGTCAGGTGAAAGTGGCCGCATGCGTTAAGTGATGTTAAGTTTTGTTGCGCAATCGTGGTTTCATCTTGCCGTATGAGAAAGCCGTAGCGACGATCTGCCGTGGGACGTCTCGCGATCGGGGAACAGAACTGTTTCAATCCCGGCCAGAACAGTTCTAATGTCTGCGCTGGAGCAATGTGGGCGGTGTATGGGGAACACAAACGACGACGACGAGCGGAGTTTCTTCTCCGAAGCGCCGATGCGGCCTGCGGCGAAAGCCAAGGCGACGCTCGACGAAAAGCCGCATTACCTCGGTCACCGCGACCGACTGCGCGAGCGTTTTGCCCTGGCGGGTCCGGACGCCCTGCCCGATTACGAACTTCTGGAACTTCTGCTTTTTCGCCTGATCCCTCGTGCCGACACCAAACCGGCGGCCAAGGCGCTGCTGGCGCGCTTCGGCACGCTGGCCGAAGTGCTCGGGGCGCCGGTTGGCCTCTTGCAGGAAGTCAAGGGCATTGGCCCTGCGGTGGCGCTCGATCTCAAGATCGTCGCGGCAACCGCGCAGCGCATGGCGCGCGGAGAGGTGCAGGGTCGCGAAGTCCTCTCGTCCTGGACACAGCTTCTTGCCTATTGCCGGTCGGTCATGGCCTTCGAGGCGCGCGAGCAGTTCCGCATCCTGTTCCTCGACAAGAAGAACGCGCTGATCGCCGACGAGGTTCAGCAGACAGGCACCGTCGACCATACGCCCGTCTACCCGCGCGAGGTGGTCAGGCGCGCCCTCGAACTCTCGGCCACCGCCATCATCCTAGTCCACAATCACCCGTCGGGCGACCCCACACCCTCACGAGCCGATATCGAAATGACGAAGGAGATCATCGAGGCGGGCAAGCGGCTGGGCATCGCGGTGCACGACCACATCATCGTCGGGCGGAAGGGATATGCCAGCATGAAGGGCCTGTTGCTGATCTGACGGGCCGGGGGCATGCCAAGACCGTCCGATCAGGCCCGGGCGATCGAATGAAGTGCAGGAAATTCGCCTGCACAATCTTTTACCAAAAAATTTGAAAATTGTTCAATCTTGGAAAGAGGGCCCAAGGTCCGCTCTATCTCTGGATTAAACTTCCAATCGAGAGGAATTCTCTCTTGATTTTTAGAAGACAATTCCGTTGAGGCATCGCATTTTCGCTGCTACCGTTTTGAAACGCTTCAATTGGAACTCCGCCATTGCAACGCAAGCGCCCGACCATAGCGGATGTCGCACGAACCGCCGGTGTCTCCATCGGCACGGTTTCGAATTTCATCAATGGAACGGCAAGCCTGAAGGAAGGCACGCGCGACCGCATCGAGAAGGCGGTTGCCGCGCTGATGTATCGGCCGAGCTCCTTTGCGCGCTCACTGCCGGGCCGCGCGCCACACAGGCCAAAGAACCTCGATCACCTGCCAAGACTTCTGGTCGCCGGTAGGGTGAGTGTCGACTTCCTGTGCCGCGTCGACGTGCTGCCGCATCGCGACGACCGGATCACCGCCAGCCACATCGACAAGGCGCTGGGTGGCCCCGCAGCCAATCTCGCGGTTGCCGCCGCCGGCATCGGAGCACCCTACGCGCTGGACGTTGAGCTGGCGACAGCGGTCGGCCAGGATCCAGAGAGCGATTGGGCGCTCGGCGCGCTTTCGAAACTGAGTGTCCACGCCTTGCCGATCCGCAACACGCCCAACAACCGCCTCTCCCAGGCGATCGTGATCATCGAGCGCAATGGCAGCCGGACGATCATCAGCGAACCGTTCGAGCTTGGCGAGGTCGACCTGACAGCCAATCTGGATATCCAGCCCGAGCAACGTCCGGCCTGCCTTCATATCGAAGGCTTCCACTACGAGACGATGACCGCGTCCATCGCTCGCTTTCATCAGGCGGGCTGGAAGG
>NZ_RZPH01001033.1:0-2048 GCF_004022825.1 Mesorhizobium sp. M7A.F.Ca.CA.004.04.2.1 | reverse complement strand
GACGAGCTCGAAGCCGGCAGCGGCATGGCGAAAGGCGTCAGCCAGGGCTTGCCGGCGGTGCTGCCGAGCCTGAAATCCTTCCTCGAAACCGGCAGCGGCATCGACATTTTCGCCAAGCCGAAATCGGCCTGATGTTGCGACCTCAAGCAGAATCAGGCCCGTGGAGAATGACAATGACCAAGCGTTATACCGGCGGCTGCGCATGCGGCGCGATCCGCTACGAAACCAATGACGAGCCGATCTTCCAGAACCACTGCCAGTGCAGCGATTGCCAGAAGCGCTCAGGCACCGGCCACGGATCCTACCTGACCTTCGGCCAGCGTGCCGATATGGCCATCACCGGGGAGGTGAGCACCTGGCGCGTGGCGGGCGCCAGCGGCAACGAAAAAATCCACACCTTCTGTCCAACCTGCGGAACGCCGGTCTTTCTGATACCCGTCGCCATGCCCGAGCTGATAGTGGTCCACGCGGCCAGCCTCGACGATCCGGAACAGTTCAGCCCGCAGATGGTGACCTACACGAGCCACGGCCATGCCTGGGACAAGATGGATCCGTCCTTGCAGGCGGTCGAGCGAATGCCGCAGTGAAACGCGTCCGCCCGTCGGCCCGCGATCTGCCCTCGCGCCTTCAGGCGCGATGCTCTTGGCCGATCAGCCGGCTCGCCGCTGTCTTGGCCATGGCGTCGGCCAGCTCGAGGCCCCATTGCTGGCGGCAATAGGCGCGGAAATCGAAGCAGGGCAGGCCGGGGCAGACCTCGAACTCGATGAGGTGGACGGTGTCGTCGGCCTCGACCCTGAGATCGATGGAAAACACATCGCGCAGGCCGAGCCCGCCCATCAGCCGCTCGGCGATCGCGCGAATCCTGGTGTCGGCGGCCGGCTGGCTGTCGGCAACCGCGACGAGTTCCGGCTCGGCGTAATGTCCCGCCGCTTTCGCTGCCTCCCCGGTGTCGCCGTAGAGCGCCAGGCTGTCGGCCATGGTCTGGAAATCGGCGCCTGAATCGACAAAAGCCACGCCAAGGGCTTCGACCCCGGCGCCAGGCACCAGGCCGAGGAAACTGGCGCGCACATTGCGGCCGGCGACATAGGGCTGGACGACGACATCGTCGCGATAGGCCGAAAAGACGCGCCGGCTAAGCTCCAGCGCATGGCCGAGGTCGGCCACACGCGAGTCCGGCCAGATACCGATCTTGGCGCCGAGCCGATTGGGCTTGACGAACCAGCCGGCGGGCGAGGCCGGCGGCTCGACCAGCCATTGGCCGTCGCGCGCGAGCCCGGCCTGCGGCACCGGCATGCCGAGTGCGCCGAGCACGGCTCCGGAGCGGAACTTGTCCTGACAGAGCGCGAACAGCGCATCATCTGCGCCGACCGTCTTGAAACCGCCCAATCGCGCCAGAGCGGGCGCCGCGCCGCCGCGGAAATAGGCGATGCCGTCGGTCAGCGTCCAGACCAGCGTCGTGCTGGGGTGCTCCTCGGCGAGCACCGTTGCGGCGTCGTCCAGCGCCACTGGCGCAAACGACAGGCCGCGTGCCTGGCAGGCGCGTTCAAGCGCCTCGAATTCAGGAGCGAGATCGGTAGACTGCGCCAGATAGGACGCGATTTCGGCGGCGCGCTGCGGTGCATGACCGTCGGCGACCAGACGGTCGAAACAAGCCTTCTCCGGCTCATGGACGAGGATCAGTCTTGGCTGGCGGCTCGGCATGAGATGAACGTTCCCCGGCAGTGCGATTGCCTACCATCGCACGGTCGAGGCGTCAGGCTCTCGCGAAACCGACACGGCGCGGGCGGTTGCGTGACAACGCACCGTCCGACCGCAGAATCCAGTTCGTTCAGGCGATCAGCACGCGCGGCTCGAAGCGGCCGTTGACGGGAATATCGAGCAGAAAGGTCATGCCGCCCTGCAGATCCAGCAGACGCTGCTTCTCATCCTTGCCCGACCAGGCGGAGGTGACCGCCAGCCGGTCAGCCTTGGCGCCGACAAAGGCCGGGCAGGATGGCTGCGTCACCGGCATGGCGACCGTGCGGACGAGCTTGCCGTCGGGTCCATAG
>NZ_RZPH01001032.1:0-2052 GCF_004022825.1 Mesorhizobium sp. M7A.F.Ca.CA.004.04.2.1 | reverse complement strand
GATATCGACCCAGTGATAGCGGTCGCTGCCCCCGGCCTCGAGCAGCAGCACATTGTTGCGCGGATCGGCGGAGAGCCGGTTGGCGAGCACGCAGCCGGCGGAACCGGCGCCGACGATGACGTAATCGTAATTGCCGAACGGGGACGGTGGATCTTCGGTCACGTGCGCGCCTGCTGTCCGGCGATGCGCTCCCACATCGGGGTCATCGCCTGGTTGATCTCGCCGTACAGTCGATACCGTCCCGCATATGCATCGGCAACCGCCTCGTTGGGTACAAAATGTCGGGCGGCCGCCGTCATGGCGGCGGCACCTGCGCTGTAGTCCGCGAAAATGCCGACGCCGGTGCCCGCCGCGATCGCCGCTCCCAGCGCGCCGGTTTCGCGGCTGCGCGCCACGGTGACGGGCACGCCGAGCACATCGGCGAATATCTGCGGCCAGACGCTGCTGCGCGAGCCCCCGCCCGACAGCACCACCTGGTCGAAATCAGCGCCCGCTCTGTGCAAGGTCTCGACATGGCGCTTATGCTCGAAGGCAACGCCCTCGAACAGCGCACGCAGCAGATGGGCTCGGCTGTGCCAGCCGGCGATGCCATAGAAGCCTGCGCGCGCATGGCCATTCTGCTGCGAGCCGTAAAGGAAGGGATGATAGATCGGGATGTCGCTGTTCGGATCGACGGACGCCACCAGTTCGCTGCACAATTCGAACGGCGACTTGCCGGCTTCGCCACCATGTTCGAGGAATTCGCGAACGATCCATTCGAGATTGGCGGCCGAGGTGGCACTGGATTCGATCGCCAGATAGCGCTGGCGGTCGAAAGTCGACAGCATGAAGATCGAAGGGTCGCGGATCGGTTCGTCGGTAATGACCTGGTTGATGCTCCAGGTCCCTGCGATAACCGATGCGGCGCCGGTTCTGGTCACGCCCGAACCGACCGCGCTGGCGACGACATCGAACAGCCCGGCGACGACCGGCGTGCCGGCGCGCAGTCCCGTCAGGGCCGCCACCTCCGCGCTCACATGACCGGCAATGTCGGCCGATTCCAGCACTGGCGGCAGCAGGTCCATGCAATCGCCGAGCCCATAGGCGGCAAGCAGGTCCGGCTCGTAGCGGCGGTCCTGCATCTGCAGCAGGCCGCAGCCCGACATGTCTGAAGTGTCGCTGCTGCGCGCACCAGTCAGGCGGTTGACGACGAAATCCTTGCACAGGAACACAGTTCCGATACTGGCGAACAAAGCCGGCGAAAAGCGCTTGAGCCAGGCAAGCAAGGTAGGCGTCTGCGCCGCCCACGGCCGTTGCAGGCAATGTGCATAGGTGCGGCCGCCGACATTCTGTTTTGCCCATTCGGCGACGATGTCGACCGCGCGTGTGTCGAGCGACTGGATGCCGATCAATGGCGCGCCCGTGCGATCGAGCGCGTAGAGCCCGTTGCCATGACCGGCGCAGCCGATGGCGACTATCTCGCCGGCGTCGATGCCGGCTTCAGCGATGCATTGGCCGATGACCGAAACCGCGTTGCGCCAGAGTTCGTCGAGATCGCGTTCGACATGCCCGGGCTTTGGCATGGACGAGCGGCCGTCACGGGCGGCGAATGCCAGTTCGCGGCCGGACAAGTCGAAGAGGATGGCCTTGATGACGGTGTTGCCGGCATCGAGGCCGAGGATGTAGCTTGCCATTGGCGCCTCCCGAGGCCGCAGCCTATGCCTGGTTGTACAGATCCCAGGCCACGCCGCCATCGGCATCGTCATGAATGATCGCCATCAGCCCGCGCACGACAGCGCTCGGGTTGGCATGCTGGTAGATGTTGCGGCCATAGACCATGCCAAGCGCACCCTGTGCCATCAAGGCGGCCGACTTGTCGAACACGGCACGCAGATCCTCCTTGCCGCCGCCGCGCACCAGCACCGGGCAGCGCGCCGCCTCGACGACGCGGTGGAAGTCGTTGGGATCGGTGGTCGGATCGGCCTTGACGATATCGGCACCCATTTCACGGGCAAGCCGGGTCAAGGTGACGATCTTTTCGGCATCGCCGTCGACCATGTAGCCGCCATGCTC
>NZ_RZPH01001031.1:0-2064 GCF_004022825.1 Mesorhizobium sp. M7A.F.Ca.CA.004.04.2.1 | reverse complement strand
TCTCGCGCGCCGACCTCGCCAGGACGATGAAGCGGCGGCTGCCCGACTACATGGTGCCCTCCTATCTGGAGGAACTGCCTGTTATCCCGATGACGGTTTCCAACAAGGTGGATTTGCGCCAGCTGCCGAAGCCGACAAGCGTGCGGCTTTCGGGCGATCGCGCCATGGTCGCGCCCGCCAATGACGACGAGCGTTTCCTCGCCGACGCACTGGCCGCGGTGCTGAAATTCGAAGAAGTGTCCGTCGAGGACAATTTCTTCGACGATCTCGGCGCCAACTCGCTGCTGATGGCGCATTTCTGCGCCCGCCTGCGCACCAGGAAGGAATGGGCGACGGCGTCGATGCGCGACATCTACCTCCACCCGACCGTGGCACGGCTCGCGCTCCACCTGGGCGTGGCGGACGAGATGACGACGGCCACCAACGAGCCCGTCCTCACCCGCCGGGCCTCGAATTTCGCCTACTGGACCTGCGGCGCCGCACAGCTGCTGTTCTACGCGCTCTACAGCTATGGCGCCTTGTGGGCGGTCAATGACGGCCTCAACTGGATGTATGACGCGCTCGACGATCCGCTGCAGCTCTACATCAGGTGCGTGGCGCTTTCGGCCGCCGTGTTCTTCGGCATGTCGGGCTTTGCCGTCATCGCCAAATGGGTGCTGGTCGGCCGCTGGAAGGCGGAGGCGTTTCCCATCTGGGGCGTGCGTTACTTCCGCTTCTGGGTGGTCAAGACATTGATCCGCACCGCGCCCGTCGTGCTGTTCCGCGGCAGCCCGCTCTACAGCATCTACCTGCAGCTTCTGGGCACCAAGCTCGGCAAGAACGCCGTCATCGAATCGAAATCCGTGCCCGTCTGCACGGATCTCATCTCGATCGGCGCCAACACCATCCTGCGCAAGGAATCCATGATCCTCGGCTTCCGGGCGCAGTCCGGCTATATCCACACCGGGCCGCTGACCATCGGCCGCGATGCCTTTGTCGGCGTCGGCTCGACGCTCGACATCGACACCCGGATCGGCGACGGCGCCCAGCTCGGCCATTCGTCCTCACTGCACCGCGGCCAAAGCATCCCCGACGGCGAACGCTGGCATGGCTCGCCGGCCGTGCCGACCACGGCCGACTATTGCAAGGTGCGCAATGTCGATCCGTCCAACATCAGGCGCTTCCTCTTCGAAGCGGTGCAGCTGATCGGGCTGTTTGCCATCGTCACCCCCTTGCCGCTTTTGTTCCACAGCTATTGGGAAAACGTCGGCGACGACTACCAGGAAACCATCGGCGTCGTCGCGATCGGCACCACGGTGACGCTGTTCGGCTACATGGCCGCATCCTTCCTGGCGGCGACGCTGGTGCCGCGCCTGGTCAGCCTGCTGTTGAAGCCAGGCCGCACCTACACGCTGTACGGCTTCCGCTACTGGCTGCAGACGGTCGCTGAATTCTCCAGCAATTCCCGCGTGCTCGGCCTGCTGGCCGGCGACAGCTCGGCCATCGTGCACTACATGAGAGCGATCGGCTGGAACCTCAACAAGGTGGTGCAGACCGGCTCCAATTTCGGCTCCAACCAGCAGCACGAAAACCCGCTTCTGTGCGAGATCGGCACCGAGACCATGGTGTCGGACGGGCTGTTCATGATCAACATGCACAAATCCGCCTCCGCCTTCCGGCTCGAGCCGACGAGGATCGGCGAGCGCAACTATCTCGGCAACAACATCTACTATCCGCCGGACGGGCGCACCGGCGACAACGTCCTGCTCGGCACCAAGGTGATGATCCCCATCGACGGGCCGCTGCGCGAGAATGTCGGGCTTCTGGGTTCGCCTGCCTTTGAAATCCCGCGCATGGTGAACCGCGACAAGGAACTCATCGCGGGCGTCGACGAAGACGACCGGCGCCGGCGCATCCCGCACAAGAACCGCCACAATCTGGTGACGATCCTGCTCTTCGTGGCAACGCAATGGGTCATGCTGTTCGTCACGCTGGCGATCTGGGACCGGGCGCTGAACTACTACACCGAATGGGCCGAGGTCGCGCTGTTCGTCGCCGTGCTCCTGACCTCGGCGATCACCATTC
>NZ_RZPH01000102.1:0-10006 GCF_004022825.1 Mesorhizobium sp. M7A.F.Ca.CA.004.04.2.1 | reverse complement strand
GCTTTGTCCGGCTGATGAACGCGCCGAGCGCGCCCACCCACCCGGTCAATCTCGGCAACCCTGCCGAATTCACCATCATGGAACTGGCGACGCTGGTCGTCGATTACACCAACGCCCGATCGAAGATCGTGCATCGGCCGCTGCCCGTCGACGATCCCAGGCAGCGCAAGCCGGACATCTCTTTTGCCAAGGCCAATCTCGGCTGGGAGCCGAAAATCAGCTTGAGCCAAGGGCTCGCGCGCACCGTCGAGTATTTTGACACCCTGCTCTACGGAAACCGCATTGCCAGAGGAGCTGCCGCCTCATGAGCCGGCCGGCAGTCCTGGTGACGGGTGGAGCCGGCTTCATCGGCAGCCACACCTGCAAGCAGCTGGCCTCCGCCGGCTACATGCCGGTGGTTTTCGACAATCTGAGCCGCGGCAACGAGAGATCCGTCGCCTGGGGCCCGCTTGTCGTCGGCGATATCCGGGATCGGGATGCATTGAAGCGGGCGATGGAAACGCACCGGCCGACGGCTGTGATCCATTTTGCGGCGCTGGCCTATGTCGGAGAGTCCGTTCGCGAGCCGGCCGAATATTATTCAACCAATGTGACAGGCACCATCGCGGTGCTCGATGCCGCACGCGCTTGTTCGGTCGAAAACATCATCTTCTCCAGCAGCTGTGCGACGTACGGCGTGCCGGAAGTATTGCCCGTTCGCGAGACCTCCTCGCAAAATCCGATCAGCCCTTACGGGCGCTCCAAGCTGATGGGCGAACAGATCATCGGCGACTATGCTTCCGCGTATGGAATGAAATTTGCTATCCTGCGCTATTTCAACGCTTGTGGCGCCGATCCCGACGGCGAGCTTGGTGAGTGGCATTCGCCGGAAACCCACCTGGTTCCCAGAGTGCTCATGGCCGCATCGGGCATCATCGACGCGATCGAGGTTTTCGGCACCGACTACGACACGTCGGACGGCACCTGCGTAAGGGATTATATCCACGTCACCGATCTGGCCCGCGCCCACCTGAAAGCGCTCATGCATCTCGAGGGTGGCGGGCAAAGCCTGGCGGTCAATCTCGGCACCGGGCGAGGCGTCTCCATCAAGGAAATCGTTAAGGCGGTCGGCCGAATGACGTCAAGACCGGTACCGGCAGTGTTCAGAAGCCGGCGCGCCGGAGATCCGGCGGAGCTCTACGCCGATCCGGGAAGCGCACGCGAACATCTTGGCTTTGTGCCGGAACTTTCAGACATCGACACGATTGTCAGGACGGCCGCTCCTTTTTTCGGACTGAAGACCAGGCCAATGAAACTGCCGCCAGCCAGGGCGGCAACGTCGGTCGCCGCTCGACGGGTCAGAGATAGCGGGGGCGACAGCTCGCGCGCTGGCCAAACCCGCTAGGGCTGCAGATATAAGGCGAGCCGCCCGAGAACGTGCCGCCATCGCCAGGATTGAACGAGATTTTCACCGGCGCCGGCGTGCTGGCTCTGATCCGTTGCGGTGGTGCAAAGGCGTAGGCACTTTCGGTTCCTGTTGTGCTTGTCATCTGGATCGGAAGGTCGGCCCGGAGCGAGCGCACGAGAAATCCGGCCTGCACGGGCTGGCTGCGGATGGCGTGGACCACAGGCTTGACGAGGACCGAATTGGTTTCGGTCGCATCCATACTCTGACACCCTGCAACCACAGAGATCATCGCCGCGGCCGCAACGATAACCACGATATTTCTAATAGATACGATATTTTTGCTTGGGTTGACTGCACCCATCGCTGAATTGTTCATCATGTGTCCCTTGCTATCAAGTATAAGCCAAGGGCGCATCGCGACATACTATGCTTCGCCGCTCTCACGCCGCATGAGTGACCACTCGCACATCACTCGTAAATATTAGACATCACTAATTATTAAATTTCATCAAAACCGTATGGTAGGGCCCATCGTCTCGTCGTTCTGTCAGATAAAGTTGGATGCCATCAACCAGCGATCCGCGCGCCTACGGCTCCAGCCGAACTGCTTGATGTCTTACCATAAGCGATTCGCCAGATCCCTGACAGGTGCCTTGCAATTGCAGTCCGCTCTCGAAAGCGGGATTGAGTGATTTTGTTCAACTCGTCAGGATGGGTCGGCTGCGTACCTAATTTTTGGAATCGACCAGCTTGCGGGTCTCTTCGAACTGCGCGCCCTTCGGGTTACCGACTTCGAATTTCCGGTATTCGTCGGAAGCATCCTCGGGAGATCGCTTGAAACTGTACCATTCCCCATCCGGATCCTCGCGTTTCTCGATGTTCCCGCCCTGAATCCGGTGGCTGTAGCAGGTGCGTTTTTGCTTGCCGGTGTAGCCCTTCGACCGCCAGGCGAGTTCCATGCACATCTTACCGTTGCTGGTGACCAGCCATCTGCCCGCCGCGAAAGATGCCGTGTCCGGCCCGGACGTCCAGGCCTCGAGGCGTCGATTGCCCTGTGCGAAATAGGCTGCTCCGTTTTTCCACACCCATGTGCGATCGGCGTAAAGAAGCGACAGCTCGTAGGCAGTCGGAACGGTGGCGACAACCGCTTGCGCCGGTCCGCTGTCTTTGGCGGCAGCCGCGTGCGCTGTTCCCGAAAGCGCCGTCTGGCCGCAGAGAGCCAGGAGAAACATAAGCTGCGTGCAACTTGCGAACCGACGGGGTCTGTGTTGCCGACGGTCGACGCAAAGCGGCGGCAATCTGGTCAGATCTGTCGGTACAATTGGCGTGCGCATGCCTGTTTGGCCCAAGGTAGCACTATCAGCGCTCTGACAGCCTAGGAAACTATTTAACAGTCGCGAGAACGGTGATGTCAACCTTCGCCAAGCGGATAAACAACAACTATTCGAGACACACGCAGCCGCAATCGTCAAAATTAAGAATTGCGTCGTATATTCCTCCACCTCCGACAATCGCGCTCAAAAGCAACATCCGCAGACGTTAGGGAGGACGCGGTTTCAAATGACGGACGACCCGGAGTTGAATCAGGCCGAAGGTCAGCAATACCTGCAGTCAAGCGACCGGGAGATGGCTGCTAGCAGCACCCTGAGCCCCAACATGGCGATATTGCTGGGCATCCTGTTCATTGCGGTCGTGTTCAGGTTCCACAACATCACCTTGCCACTCGTCGATGCCTTCAGCTGGCGCGAGGTAAGCACGGCAATGATGGCCGACAATTTCCAGCAGCGCAGCTGGAACATCTTCTTTCCGGAGGTCAGCTGGACCGGACCCGGGCCAAGTTATCAGGGCCGCGAGTTCCAGATCGTCAGCTATCTGACCGCCCTGCTCTATCAACTCTTCGGCTGGCACGACTGGTTCGGCCGCATGGTAGCGGCCTTCTTCGGTCTGGTGACGGTGTTTTCGCTGCACAGGCTAACGGCGTTATGCTGGGACGAGACCCACGCTCACGCCGCGGCGCTTGCCTACGCGCTGATGCCGGCGGCGATCATGATCGACAGCTCGTTTCTTCCCGATCCCGCGATGCTGGCCCTGGTGACGCTCGGCGTCTGGCTGTTCGCGAAATACTGGGCCGGCGGCAGCGGCTGGCTCCTGCCGCTTGCCACGGCGAGCTTCTCGCTCGGCGTGCTGGCAAAGCCGCCGGGCCTCGCCGCCGGCGCCGTCATCTTCTACCTCATGGTTTCCTGGGTTCTTGAGAACAAGCGAAAGCAGGCGGCCAAGGTCTTCCTGTTGGGGCTTTTGAGCTTGGCCATCATCGGCGCCTATTTCAGCTGGGCCATTTATCTCGGCCGCAGCTATCCGCCGTTTCATGTCGCGGGCAGCGGCTATATCTGGGATTCCGGTTTCTGGACATTCTTCAGGAACAGCTTCTACTTCAAATCCGTATGGAACACCTCAGTCTGGTGGTTCTACGGCTATCCGTTCATGGTGCTGATCGCGATCGGCTTCTGGCTGCCGCCCAGACCCGTCGAAGACCCCAAGCAACGCACTCTTTCGGCCATCCCTTATGTTTGGCTGGCTGCGGCCATCGTCATCTATCTGGCGGCAGCGCGCGAGATCACCAGCAATCCCTGGAATTACCACATCTTCCATGTGCCATTCGCGATGTTCTGCGGCCGCGGCGCGTTTCTCCTGGCAACGCTTGCATCGGGACCCGTTTTGTCCCCGGCGGTCGTGCTGCGCGCGATCTGCATCGCGGCCGTCACGCTGGTCTGGTCGACTTTTCCCCTTGTCAGAACAATGAAGACGCCGATCGCCATGAATGGCAAGCTGCTTGGCGACGAACTGGCGCGGTTAGCGCAGCCGGGCGACCTCGTCGTCGCCATTGCGCCCGAGGTCGGCGATCCCGTCGCCGTCTACTACAGCAGAGCGCGCGGCTGGGTGTTCCCGCCTGGCGGCGGCGATGTCGAATGGTCGAAATTCGTAGCGGACGATGCCACCGCGATCGCGCAGCTCGAGGAATTGCGCGCGCAAGGCGCGGACCTGTTCGGCACGGCCAAGAACGCCGCGGACAAGCAGGACCGGCTGTTCCTCGAGCATCATGACGGGGTCATCGACTATCTCGGCAAGACCGCAACCAAGCTTGTGGATTCGGACGATTTGCTGGTCTATAGGATCAGCCGTCCATAGAACCGCGACAGTCTGGGGCTGTGGGCCTTGGACAGGATATTGTCCCGACGGTTCGGCGGTCGCGTTCTCCTGCCGAAACTCGGCAAGCCGGTGGGCCAGGCGAACCGATCCCCGATGGCGGTAGGGATACTCGGGCACCACGCGGTGCTGCCATTTGAACTCGGCGGTGGAAACCGGCGGAGAATTGGTTGAAAAGAGCAATCTCAATAATCGTGACCCTGGCCCTACTAGCGTGGGTCGCCAGCGACTCGCGCTGGAAGATGGTGGGCGATGCTTTCGCGAGCATCACGCCCGGCGCTTTCGCGGCCGTGGCGCTTGCGCTGTTCGTCACCTACGTGCTGCGCGCGCTGCGCGTCTGCGACGAGTTCCGCGAGGAGGTGCATGGCCGTTTCGGCGCCTGCCTGCGCGTCATTCTGATCCACAATGCGATGATCAACGTCGTGCCCTTCCGCGGCGGCGAGACGGCATTTCCCCTGCTCCTGCGCCAGGTCTTCGGCATACCGATCATGCGTGCCAGCGCCTCGCTGCTGTGGTTCAGGCTGCAGGACGCCTTCGTCGTCGGCGTGCTGGCCCTGGCTGTGTGGCCGGGCCTGCATCCGGCGATAAGAATCGCGGGCGTGGCCGCGGTAATCGCTGCCGCCTGGTACCTGCCGCGCTGGGCGCGTGCGCCGCATGACTGGGCAGGCCGCGGCAAGATCGTGGCGAAACTCGGCAGGCTGCGCGATGTCTTCACCGAGGCGACCGGCCGATCGCGTTATGGCTGGTGGTGGACGATCGCC
This sequence comes from Mesorhizobium sp. M7A.F.Ca.CA.004.04.2.1, assembly GCF_004022825.1. Lineage (NCBI taxonomy): Bacteria > Pseudomonadati > Pseudomonadota > Alphaproteobacteria > Hyphomicrobiales > Phyllobacteriaceae > Mesorhizobium > Mesorhizobium sp. M7A.F.Ca.CA.004.04.2.1. Next base: position 4,654 of record NZ_RZPH01000102.1, on the reverse strand, counting down.
AATTGGTCGCTGAAGCTCACTGTGCAGGGATGGTTGCTGGCAATGCTACTGGGGACATCCTTTTCGACCGCCTTTCCAGGCGTCGTCGGGGCCGAAGGCGCCGCCATACTACCGGTGCAAGGCGTCGCCGGCTTCGGCACCTACGAAGCGGGTGCAGCGGCGGCGCTGCTCACCTCCGGCATTGCCATGAAGAGCGGCCTTCAGGCAGCGCTGGCATTGCATCTGTTCATCTTCTGCTCGGCAATCGCCACGGGTGCGATCGCCTGGCTGTTTCCCTCGAAATCGACACTGCCGGGGAACCCGGCCGTCGGCCCTGCAAGGAAGCCATCCCTATGAGCGTATTGCCCATCCCTGCTTCGGGACTGCCTGACGGCGCGGTGATGCCGGACCATACACTGTCCATCGTCGTGCCCATGTACAACGAGGCCGAGAACGTCGAACCGCTGCTGGTGCGGATTCACCAGGCGATGGAACGCTACGGCCAGCCGTGGGAGGTCGTGCTGGTCGATGACGGCAGCACCGACGCGACGGTGAGCGAGATCAGGCGCCTGGCGGCGCATTACGGCCCGCATGTGCATGCGGTCGAGCTGGTGCGCAACTACAAGCAAACCGCCGCGATGCAGGCCGGTATCGACGCAGCGCGCGGCGACGTCATCGCCACGATCGACGGCGACCTGCAAAATGATCCCTACGACATTCCGCGTATGGTCTACCGCCTGTTGAGCGAGGATCTCGACCTGGTGGTGGGCTGGCGCAAGGATCGCCAGGAAGGTTTTTTCATGCGCAGGCTGCCCTCGCGCATCGCCAACGCGCTGATCGCGCGCGTCACCGGGGTGCGCCTCAAGGACTATGGCTGCAGCCTCAAGGTCTATCGCGGCAACGTCATCCGCAGCGTCAAGCTCTATGGCGAGATGCACCGCTTCATCCCGGCATGGCTGGCCACGGTGACGACCCCCAGACGCATCGCGCAGGAAGTGGTGACGCATCACGCCCGCATCCATGGCCAATCCAAATACGGCATTTCGCGCACCTTCAGGGTCGTGCTCGATCTGGTCTTCATGTACTTCTTCATGCGTTATCGCACGCGGCCCGGGCACTTCTTCGGCGGCATCGGCATCGTGCTTGGCGCTCTGGGTTCGCTGATCCTTGCCTACCTGCTTTGCCTGAAGCTGCTTTTCGCCGAAGACATTGGAACGCGACCGATGCTGTTCACCGGCTTCTTCCTGCTCATCGCCGGGGTGCAGATGGTGACGTCGGGCGTACTGGCTGAAATGCTGGCACGGGTCTATCACGAAGCGAATGGAGCATCGGCCTATGTCGCGCGGCCACAGCCGGCGCGCAGTGACAATGACGGCTGGCTCCGCCCGAGCCGGCCATCATGAGGTGATCGGGACGCCATCGAGGCTCTCCGTCCCCAGCGTTGACCGGGGCAGTGGCTTCATCGATAGCTTGCTGGGAGGGATTTTGGTTTCAGGCCGACGGCGGACTGGCAGGGTTCATTGATCCCAGGAATGGCGGCCTGAGGGCAAGAGGCAAGGCGCAACGTCTGCGCCAACCTCTCGCCCTCGACTCGCGCCCCCTGGCGAATACAAGAGCGGCGGATCCTTCATTCAAATCGCGCCGCCACTTTTAGGTCTGATGGTCTAGTAGCGCGAACGGCAGCTGGCGCGCTGGCCGAAACCGCTCGGGCCACAAATCCAAGGCGAACGGCCAAGGAACGGGCCGCCATTGCCCAGACGGTAGGAGACCTTCACCGGCGCCGGCCTTCCGACCCGCTGCGGCCGCACGAAGGCCGCATAGGCCTCCTCCCTCGTACGCGTCACCATGGTCGTCTGTGTGAGCGGCTTGCGGTTGAACAGATGCAGCCGCTTCTTCTTGACGTCGTGCACCTTCTTGCCGAGCGTATGCACCACGGACTTTGTGCCGATCGAGCTGGTCTTGGTCGCGTCCTTGCTCTGGCAACCTGAGAGTATCGAGATCAATGCAACGGCGGCAAATGCACAAGCATATTTCGCGCCGATCCTTGCCCTTCTTTCCATACCTTTGTTCATCATTGTCCCCTACCACGAATATAATTCGTTGCAGCGCGGAGATCTATTTGCTTTTTTGGCTTCCGCGCCACGCGAGCAGCCTATCGCCGCTCACATCATGGATTGTATATTAGGGGAAACTTATTAAAGATCATGCAAACGACACGATGAACGCGGCCTTTCGGCAATCGATCGGATATAATTAAAGTTTGATCTTTGGGCTCGTGCCTGCAGCCGTCCAGAGTGCCGGCCCGCTACGCGGACGCCTCCAGCATTCAGCGCCGCGTTTCCCAACCTGGATCGAAGTAGAAATTGCGGCCACCGATGTTGCCCTGGCCGGCGCCGGAAACCACATAGGCGATGCGCACGATGCGCAGGCCACCGGCGCCCTGCTGCAGTCCGTAGACGCCTTCCATGCCGCGATCGTAGAAGCCCGCGGCGGGCACGATCAGCGCCAGCACGGCAAGCGACCCCTGAAAGGCGACTTTCGCCGCATTGGCGCGCAACGGAATCCTGTTTTCGATGACGTGCCTTACGACAATCACAACAACCAGCAGCCCGTAGAGGAAGGCGTTGAAGGCGGCGAACCAGTAGAAGCCGGTGGCATCGAAGGGGTGCTCAACGAGCAGGACAGGCAGTGCCGCGCCGATGGCCAGCGCCACATAGGGAGTGAGGGCGCGAGCCGGCAGAAGGTGCTTGGGGCCGCTGCCCTTGGGCGTGACGCGGAAATCGACGAATGATTTGGTCAGATAGTCGCGGATCGACGACAACGTGCCGGCCAGCACCCAAGGCCAACGCGCGAAGAAGAGGAACAGCGTGCCTTCCCAGCTGATCGTCTTGGCCGTCATCGGGCGCGAGAGGCCGAACGCCTTCAGCAGCATCACCAGGCCAACCAGCGCGACCGCGTTCGGCAGATAGTAGAACAAAAAGTCGAGATACATGACATTGGCGAAGTTGCGCCCGGTAGACAGCGCATAGACCGGCATGACGTACATCAGCAACGCAAAGACGGCGAACAGCGGATACCAGAGCTGGCAAAAGAGGAATTGGAATCTCAGCCGCGGCGACAGCTTTGGGAGATAGCTCGGCGAATATTCGAGCAGGATCGTCATCAGACTGCGCGACCACTGGAATTCCTGGGTGATGAGGTCGGCGAAGGTCTGCGGGCCATCGCCATGGGCGATGGCGTCGAGCGCATGCACGCCGTGCCATCCGGCCGCGTTGATCAACATGGAGGTGGAGTGATCTTCCGCCAGTTCAGGACCGAGACCGCCCGCCTGCTTCAGCGCCTTGGTCCGCACGGCATAATGCGAGCCGATGCAGAGCGGAGCTCCACCGCCCGTATGGCCGGACTGCAGCGGTCCGTGAAACATCCCTTCCGGAAACAGCCTGCCGCGCGCCGCCCAACTCTCGGCGGCGTTGTTGTCGCAGATGCTCGGCGCCGAGACATAGCCAACCGAGGGATCGGCGAAGGGAAACAGGATCTCCCTCAGATAGGTTGGCGTCGGTACATGGTCCGCATCCATCTGGGCGACGAAATCGTAACGCTCGTAGCCATAGTGGTCGTAGAAGAACGCCAAATTGCCTTCCTTGCAGCGCGTCCGGCGTGGCCATGTCGTGCGGTGATAGTCTTGCCTGCCGCGCCGCGTCGAAATCATCACGCCGTGAGCGTCGCACCAGCGAACTGTCTCTTCGGAGGGATCCTCGTCGGCCAGCCAGGTATCGTGCGGGTAATCCTGTGCCAGCATCGCTTCGAGCGTGCGCGCAACGACGGCAAACGGTTCGGAGGGGGCCTTGGTGACCACCATCGCGACCCGCGAACGCTTCGGGATCGTGTGAAGCTTGGACGGTTTTTTCGACGCATGCACGTTCAATAGAAAGTACAACGGCATGAGCGTGAGCCATACCAGGATGAGTGTTGCGAACGTGTATGGCCCGAGATGTTCGACATGCTCCGGCTTCAGCCACCAGATCCAGAAAAACCCAAGTGTGCAGAACCAGAAAGCCAGCGCCAGTCTCAGGATCCATTGCTGAAAGGCCGACAGCACGGGCACCAGAAAGGGTCCCTTCTGCGCAGTGACTGCCAGAGCCGCCTCAGATCGATGCGCCCGTCGGCTCTTATGGCCGACGACGCCATCATGCACGGAAGCACTCATACACTTACTCGCCCGCCACTTTGGGCTTCCGCCGACAAGGTGGCTGGAAGCTCCCAAAATCCCAGGATAGAATTAGCTAATGCTTTCTTAGCGTCAACTAAATTAATTGTTTGTTGAATATGATTCTTGAGATTTGGTTAACCTAATGCGTATCGGGGGAGGAATAGCCGCTACCGAGCAGTCAGTCTGGCGGCGAGCCGGCAAACTCTTCGGTGCTGGAAATTCACCGACGGGTCGAGGCAGTCGGAGGGGATCCGGCCAAAGCCGTTAACCATGTTGCGGTCGTCAAGGTTAAGCAACCGTTAATTGTGCTTGACTCTTGGCCCTGACCGGCTCTTAAATTAGCCAGGGATGATATATCGGGATTTTGACGCGAATTTGTGAGTATCGCGGCGAACTTTCTCTCGAACGCCCCCCTGTATAGGGGCTTGAGAGGTAATTTTGGGTGGCTCTGTGCCAGGTTCGCAC
>NZ_RZPH01001030.1:0-2066 GCF_004022825.1 Mesorhizobium sp. M7A.F.Ca.CA.004.04.2.1 | reverse complement strand
GCTCGGCATATTCTGGAGTTGCTCGCGGCTGAGCGATAGCGGCTTCTCGACAAGGCCTGAAACCTCCAGTCGCCAGTCGGCAAAGTTGTTGGCGAGCAAGCCCTTGTAGACATCGTCATCGGGAGCGGTGACACCATTCGGCCGCTGCGGCTGGCGGATGTCGGCCTCGGTGAATTCCGGGGCCAGCGCGTCACTTCCGGCAAGCAGCCGCTGTGCGCGGTAGGTCAGGCCATTGGCGTTTTCGAGGAAACTGCGCAGGCCGCTGCCAACACCTAGCTGACTGTCGAAGGCGTCGCAGCCCGACAGCATGATGCCGGAGACGCCAAGACTGGCACCGGTCAGGAATTTGCGGCGGCTGATCTGGAATTTTGCCATGTCAGGCACTCCTCTCGGCTGTATCGTCCTGTGCGGGAGGATCTGTCCGATACCAGCCGGTGATGATCGAGCGCAGTTCGTTGATCGGGCCGGCGGCCAGGATCATCAGGATATGGACGACGAAGAAGGCGACCAATAGCACCATGACGGTGAAATGGATGGTGCGTGCCGTCTGCCGGCCACCGAGCAGATCGTTGAGGAACGGCAGCACCGAATTCATGCTCGGCGACATGGCCAGACCGGTGATGATCATCAGCGGCAACAGCACGAACAGCACCCCGCCATAGGCCATCTTCTGCAGCGTGTTGTATTCGCGCGTGTGGTGGAATTTGAGCTTGGCGTGGTCAACGATGTCTTGCGGCAATCGTTTCAAATCGTCGAGGCGTGGCGCGAGATCGCGCCGCAGATGGCCGTTCACGGTGCTGGCGACAAACCAGACGATCAACGTCGTGGCCAGTATCCAGGCAAAGAAGAAATGGATGACGCGCGCGGTGCCGAGATCATAGTAGGATGGGATGGTCGCCCAGGAGGGAAAGGCGCGGGACGTCTCCTGGCCGGCCGGACCCGACCAGCCGAGCACGCCAGTGGTGTCGAAGCGATGCCCAAAGATTTCCGTGTAGCCGCGCGGACCCGCATCGGAATTCTCGGCGCCGATGGCGAAGATGGTGTTGTTGTATTCGAAGCCCGATTCTTTGCCGATATAGAGCTGCGGACGGGCATTGAAGATCTGCAGGCCTGACAGCAGCATGAAGAACAACGAGATAGCCCAAAGCCAATGCGTCAGCCGTGTCCAGCGCGACTGCCGGTAGATCAGCGTTTTGTCGTTCGACGCCGAAGCGCCTGGATCGGCGGCGGATTGGCTTCTGGCAACGGATTCCATCGTCTTTCGTCTCCCGGCCTCGCGGCATGGCCTGCGCGTTCATTGTCCTCCTGATACGTCGCGATCCAAACCGATGTTTCATCCGATCACGGATTTATTACGGACCGCCCAGGCTGACGGCGAGATTGACGGCGGCGGCGACGATGACCGTGTTGAAGAAAAACGACAGGATCGAATGGACAAGCACGACACGACGCATATGCGTGGTCGAGATGTTGGTATCGGCGGTCTGTGCCGTCATGCCGATCACCGTCGAGAAGTACAGGAAGTCCCAGCCCTCCGGCCGTTTGTCGCCCGGGAACAGCAGTCCGCCGACAGGGATTTTCTTCCTGGTCTCGGCATCCACAGCATCGCCGTCCATCCAGTAGACATGAGCATAATGGAGCGCTGCCATGGCATGAATGGTGAACCAGCCGAGCGGGATCGACAGCAGCGCGAAGGTGAGCTCGACGGGATGGCTTCTGTCCTTCTGATTGATCAGTAGGAACAATGAGATAACGGCAACGCCGACGACGACAAGCGTCACAGCGAAGATGACCAGCACCGGCTGGTCCGTGGCACGCGCATTCCTGCTCAGATACCTGCCGGTGAACTTCGGCATCTGGGCGACGACGAGAATGACATAAGCGGCAAAGAACGCGTTGGCGCCGATCGAATAGGCAAGCGGGGCGTGCAGCAGCAACGCCACGAGAAGCGCAAAAACGCCAACGCAGGCCGACACAGCGAACAACATGTGGCGCTGAATGGGAGACTTCACCGGGGTTTCGGCAGCCATGTCGGTTCCAACCTTGAATGGCGCTCGGTTTCTAGT
>NZ_RZPH01001029.1:0-2076 GCF_004022825.1 Mesorhizobium sp. M7A.F.Ca.CA.004.04.2.1 | reverse complement strand
TTCCAGGGCCGCGCGATAGCAGTCGTCGAAGAAATCGCCGACCAGCCTGATCTCGATGAAATCGCCGCCGAACAGCTTGGTCTTGTCGATCTTCTGCTGCGGCGTCGTCACCGGCATGAACACGACGCCTCGCCTGCCGAAATGGCGGCAGACGAAAGCAAAACCCTGCGCGTGGTTGCCGGCGGACGCGCAGACGAACAGTTCAGCCTCGTTGCCGGCCGCCAGTGTCTTGCGGAAGAAATTGAAGGCGCCGCGGAGCTTGTAGGAGCGGACCGGCGACAGGTCCTCGCGCTTCAACAGCACCCGCGCGCCGGTCTTTTTCGACAGATAATCGTTTTCCTGCAGCGGCGTTTCAGGGAAGATCTGGCGGATCGCGGCGGCAGCGGCAGCAACGCGGGAAGAGAAACTGTTCATCGGAAACCACCCTTGGGAAAGCCACCTTGTGTTGCACGCTGTCCGCGGACCTCTATCATTGATCGGGTCGCGCACGTTCGGTTGTTGAGCGCCGGGACAAGGTGCGGCGCGAGCCAGCCTATTGCATATCCGGCTACGTGGCGCCATCGTCCATCATGTGCGTCGTTCCGAGCGGAAATTTTGCGGAATATTTTCAGTTACTTGTGGGTACATTCTCATGCCCCTGGCATCAGGCGGCTTAAAATCGCTATCTCTGCGGGAATTGGAAGGCCGGCGGCGACGCCGCCATTTTGGCTTTCGCGCAACACTGCGATGGCCGTAGCGGGGCGCCGATCACATTTCGACTGGACATGACTTAGTTCTGCCGCACTCTGCCTGTCCGGGAGGTATCGTGAGGATAGACAGGCCTTTCGGCCGGAGTTGGAAATTCAGGCGTGCCTTTGAAGAAGATTTTTATCGTTGTCCTGGCCTTGCTCGTCGCCGGCTGCGCCGGCCAGCAAACACAGGAATTGCTGGGCAGCGCCATGGTGTCCGCGCCGGTGACGGAGATCGCCGGCAACCACTCGATCTTCATCGCCACGACGCGCAAGAAATCCGACGATCCCAACAAGGTTTTCGACGGCGAACGCTCGGCGACGCTGAACTATGCCCGCGTCAACGTCACCGTTCCGGGGCTTCACAAGACCGGCCAGATCGAGCGCCGCTCGCGCGGCAAGTCGGATGACCCGGCCAAATATTTCATGGCTTCCGAGGTCGTCGGCTACGACACGCAGCCGAAATTCTCCAGCGCGCTCAATGCCGACATCGCGGCGCGTGGCGGCCGCGTCATGGTCTTCGTGCATGGCTACAACACCGGCTTCGATGCCGCCGTCTATCGCCTCACCCAGATCGTCCATGATTCCGGCTATCCCGGCACGCCCGTGCTGTTTTCCTGGGCATCGGGTGCCAGGACCACCGACTACGTCTATGACAAGGAAAGCGCCAGCGCTGCCCGCGACCAGTTGGAGGTGACGCTCAGGATGCTGGAGCAGTCCGGCGCGCGGCGCATCGACATCGTCGCGCATTCGCTCGGAACCTGGGTCACCATGGAAACGCTGCGGCAGATGGCCATCACCGGCGACCGCGATCTCGGCGGCAAGCTCGGCGACGTGGTGCTGGCTTCGCCCGACATCGATGTCGACGTGTTCAAGAGCCAGATGCGGCGCTATGGCAAGCCCGACAAGCCGTTCATCCTGCTGTTGTCGGACGACGACCGCGCGCTGCGGCTCTCCGGCCTGATCGCCGGATCCCGGCCGCGCGTCGGCGACTACAAGGATGCCGCCGATCTCGCCTCCTATGGCGTGTCGGTCGTCGACCTGTCCAAGGTCAAGGGATCGGACAGCTTCAACCATACGAAGTTCGCCGACAATCCGACGCTGGTGAAGATGATCGGCCAGCGGCTGCGCGAGGATGACGGCTTTGCCAGCGACCGTGACGTGACAGACCGCATCAGCCTGCTTGGCCAATAGGTGCGGTCCCGCGGTTTTCGCCGTGCCTGCCCGGCATCGCGGACGTGTGGATTCACTTTGAACTGGACCGCGCCGGTCTCTGGCCTTATCGGAATAGCCAGCGACGTCACGCGTTTGACGTCCCCCTTGGCGGGAGCCGGCGTATGACCATGCG
>NZ_RZPH01001028.1:0-2077 GCF_004022825.1 Mesorhizobium sp. M7A.F.Ca.CA.004.04.2.1 | reverse complement strand
GGTGTGGGGTGAGCTTGTATGTTCCCTTTACGTTCTTGTCTGCGCCTGATAGCCTGACCCGTCGGCGGCATTGAAGCGTCCCGGCGCATCGATGATGGTGGCGGCTGTCTTGTCTTTCCCTTGCGAATCCGGTCTCTCGCGCTGATGGAATTCTCTCCCCAACAGGACGACGCGCTGAAGGCGGTCGCCCAATGGCTGAAGACCGGCCAGCCGCAGCTGTTCCGGCTGTTCGGCTATGCCGGCACCGGCAAGACGACGCTGGCGCGGTATTTCGCCGAACATGTCGACGGCCAGGTGCAGTTCGCCGCCTTCACCGGCAAGGCGGCGCAGGTGCTGCGCTCCAAGGGCGCGGTCAATGCGCGCACCATTCATTCGCTGATCTATCGGCCGAAGGGCGAGGAATCGGTATCGGACGAGGTCACCGGCAAGACCTCGATGTCGCCGACCTTCTCGCTTAACCGCCAGAGCCCGATTACGCGGGCGAAACTGGTCGTCATCGACGAATGCTCGATGGTCGACGAGCAGCTCGGCCGCGACCTGATGAGTTTCGGCACGCCGATCCTGGTGCTGGGCGACCCCGGCCAGCTGCCGCCGATCTCGGGTGGCGGCTTCTTCACCGACCACGAGCCGGATTTTTTGCTGACCGAAATCCACCGGCAGGCGCGCGACAACCCGATCCTGCGGCAGGCGCTCGATGTGCGCGAGGGCCGTGAATTCATGCGTGGCGACTATGGCACGGCGCAGGTGATCGGCAAGGAAGACGTTACCCAGGAGCTGGTGCTGAAGGCGGACCAGGTGCTGGTCGGCACCAACCGCACGCGTCGCCGCTACAATCAGCGGCTGCGCGAGCTCAAGGGCTTCAACGCCGATTATCCGCAGGCCGGCGACAAGCTCGTCTGCCTGCGCAACGATCCGGCCAAGGGCCTGCTCAACGGCTCGCTGTGGAAGGTGATGACCTCGTCGCGCGAGACGGTGAAGCCCGGCATCAACCTTCTGGTGTCGCCGGAAGAGGACGATCCGGATCGCGGCGTCGCCAAGATCAAGCTGCTCAAGGCGGCGTTCGAGGATCCCGATGCCGACATCCCGTGGCAGCAGAAGAAGCGCTTCGACGATTTCGACTATGGCTACGCGCTGACCGTGCACAAGGCGCAGGGCTCGCAGTGGAACGAGATCGTGCTGTTCGATGAAAGCTGGGCCTTCAAGGAAACCCGCCAGCGATGGCTCTACACCGCCATCACGCGGGCGGCCGAGCGGCTGACGATCGTCAGGTAGGGGCGCCGGATGCTGTTGCTCCGATAGGCTGCGCGGCAAGCCATTGCCAGGCGGCGGCCTCGTCCTCCGCCTTGAAGTGCCTGATTTCAACGGGCGGGGAGGACGGCAGAAAGCGTTGTGCGTCCGCTATCCAGTCCGGTTCGCCGATGGTTGCGCAACGGCCGACATGTTTCAATGCATGGATCGCGCCCTGCTTCAGGGTCTCGTCCGCGATGTCGGCCCAGTCGACGCCATCGTGGTCGACGAGGCGCACCAGCACATCGATGCGCGGATGCAGGGCATAGGCTGCCTCCAGCAGCCCGAAAAGATTTTCACCGTCGGCCGCGGAAACGTGCCCGACGACATCGATGGCGAAAAGGTCGTCGCGGCTGGTCTCGATACGGCGAATTGCCGGAACCTCATCGAGAAAATTCATCGGCGCTTTCCTTTCCCGGCTCGTTCATCAGGCTTGGAACACCCGAAACCCCCAGTCTGTTCCCACCAAAGGCATTACTGTTCCCGTCAAAGGCATTATAGGTGGGCGCGTTGAATGATTTCCGAGACCGCCCGCATGCCTGCAAAGCTCTCCGTCAACCTCAATGCCATCGCCATGCTGCGCAACCGGCGCGACCTGCCGTGGCCAAGCGTGACCGGCCTCGGCCGCATTGCGCTGGCGGCCGGGGCGCATGGGCTGACGGTGCATCCGCGCCCCGACGAGCGGCACACAAGACACTCCGATCTGCCTGAGATCCGGTCGCTGATCGACGACGAGTTTCCGCGCGCGGAATTCAACATAGAGGGCTATCCGACCGAGGATTTCCTGTTG
>NZ_RZPH01001027.1:0-2078 GCF_004022825.1 Mesorhizobium sp. M7A.F.Ca.CA.004.04.2.1 | reverse complement strand
GTTGTAGGGCTCGGCGGCGTCCGGCGCCAGCGAGATGGCGGTCGAGAAGTCCTCGATGGCGAATTTGTGCTGGCCCTGGCTCTGATAGATCAGGCCTCGATTGTGGTAGGCGCGCGCGTCGGTCGTATCGAGCTGGATTGCCTTCTGGAAGTCGTTGAAGGCGTCCTGGGTGCGACCCGCCTTGCGGTAGAGATTGCCGCGGCCGATATAGGCGGCGTCGTAGTTGCCGTTGATCTGGATCGAACGGTTGTAGTCCGCGAGCGCGGCTTCCTGATTGCCGAGGAAGCGCTGGATCAGCGCGCGATTCGAATAGGCCTGGAAGAAATTCGGGTTGAGCTGGATGGCTTGATTGAAATCCTTGAGCGCCGCTTGGTACTGGCCGCCACGACCATAGGCCGAGCCGCGCACATTGTAGCCTTCGGGATCCTGGGGATTGCGCTGGATGACCGCCGACAGCGAAGAAATGTTCTCGCTCGACCCTTGCGCCTTGTCGATGTTGTTGAATTCACCGGTCGGGCCCGCCGTTTGGCAGCCGGCAAGCGCCAGTCCGGAGAGCAGGGCCGCTGTCAGGGCGAAACCACGCAATGCAGTCCCGCGCTCCACGCTCGTTGCGTTCATGTCTGCCCTGTCCTCACTTCAAGCCGCGTCGTTCAGGTCCGGCTCCCCCTCCGGACCGGTCACATCAAAACAAAAAGGTGGCGGCGATTCCACATCGCGCCACCTCTGATATCCTTCGAAAAGGACGAAAAATTGGCGTTAGAACCGCGGCGGACGCGGAGCGCCACCTGCACCGCCGGCGGCGCCAGCAGCGACCGGGCGCGGCGTCATCGGCAGCAGGCCTTCGCGCTGGGCGCGCTTGCGGGCCAGCTTGCGGGCGCGGCGGACAGCTTCAGCCTTTTCACGGGCGCGCTTCTCGGACGGCTTCTCGTAGTGACCGCGCATCTTCATTTCGCGGAAAATGCCTTCGCGCTGCATCTTCTTCTTGAGAGCGCGAAGCGCCTGATCAACGTTATTGTCGCGGACGAGTACCTGCACGGGCAATCCTGTCTTTCGGGTTTGATATCAACAGGCAAGCGGCCATAGCCACTAGCCTCCGCGGCGGTTTACACCACGAATTGGGGCGGCTGATACCAGAATCATGCCGCGCTGTCCACAGCGGAAATGATTTTGCGGGGCCAGCCGCCGTCTGTTTGCCCTTGGACAAGTGTGCCACTTGCCCTTGAGATAAGGAGCCGACTAGGCCCTCGCGAGGTGCAGCAGCTCGAAATCCTCGAAGAACTCGCCGTAGTCGCAGGTGATCTCCTCGCCCACGGCGATGTCGCGGGTCGCCGTGGCTCCGCCATATTGCGAAAAATCCGTATTCGGATTGCTGGAATGGTTCATGAAGCGGCCATTGTCGACTTCATAGACCATGAAACCCGGCCGGTCCGGGCTCGGATAGGCATAGCGGTCGAGCAGTTCTCTGAGATGCGGGGGTGCCGTCTCGTATTTGTCCATGGGGATCAGCCGGTCGAAATCCGGATCGAGCCGCCAGATCGAAGCGCCTTTCCTGATCGGCTCCGCGGCGAACACGCCGACGCCTTCGATCGCACTCGCAGTCACATAGGTTCTGATCAGCATCATGGTTCCAGACCCGCTTTTGGACAGAAACGGAATCGCCAAATCGCGGCGAGAAATCAAGACCGGACGTCTGCCTGGCGGCTATGAACATGCATCCGGCCGCGAAAAGCCTTCACGTCCGATTGATCGACACGCCGCCATCGGCAAACAGAGCCGCTCCGGTGGTGAAGCTCGAGGCGTCGGAGGCGAGATAGAGCGCGGAACGGGCAATCTCCTCCGGCATTGCGATACGCTTCAAAGCATGCAGGCCTTCGACGAAGGCTCTTGATTCCGGGGTCTTGAAGGTTGCCGCCGGCGTGTCTGTGCCGCCGGGCAGCAGCGCGTTGACCCGCACGCCTTTCGGGCCGTATTCGGCGGCAAGCACCTGTGTCAGTCCGATCAGGCCGGCCTTGCTCGCGGCATAGCTTGTCATGCCCGGCATGCCGACTGTGTGGCCGACGAAGGTGGAAGTGAAGATC
>NZ_RZPH01001026.1:0-2089 GCF_004022825.1 Mesorhizobium sp. M7A.F.Ca.CA.004.04.2.1 | reverse complement strand
GTCAAAAGCAGGGTCGAGGCGATCGGCGTGAGATAGGCGACCACCGCGACCCTGTCGCTGCCTTCAAGCTTCAAGGCGCGCGACCAGAAATAGTAGCCCAGGCCCATCGGACCGGCGCCGAGATAAAGGCCGAGGGCCAGGTCCGCGCCGACGGGCCAGGTGAAACCGTCGCGAGCGCACCACAGAAACATCAAAGCGACGCCAATCAAAGACGATGGCAGCAACAGGCGATCCGCTGGAGTGGCCACCCGTCCCACCATGAGCGAATAGAAGGCCATGCACAGCGCTGACCCGAATGCGGCGAGATAGCCGACCAGATCGCCCTCGAACCAGGATTGGTTGCGCCCTCCCGAAATCACCAGTGCAACGCCGATGAAGCCCACCACCGCGGCGAGACCCAACAGTGCCGGACGCCGCGGATTTTCCAAGGCAATGACTGCCGCCGCGACCATCAGCGGCCAGGTGTAGGCCACCAGATTGGCCTCGATCACCGGCATCGAAGCGAAGGCGATGTATTGCAGCACCATGGTGCCGACCAGGCCGATGAAGCCGATCGCGAGAGAGATGAGCGCCGCCCCGGCGGTGACCGGTGCTACTCTTTCGCGGCTCATCAATCGGATGGCGGCGAAGACGAGTGCTGCGCCTGCAAATTGCAGGAACTGGACCTGCGAAACCGGTTGGCTGGCCAGCAGGGATTTGCCGACCAGGGCATTGGTGGACCACAACGCCACCGCACCGGCAGCGAAGACCAACGCGGATATCGAGCCGGATCCCTGCCGAAACAATCGGCATGGGACTCTATGTTGCTGTTCGACCATGATCCTGTCCGAAAACCGGTTCCGACTTTTCGGGGTCATGGTTCATTACCATGATTCCCTGGCGCCGCCCGGAACCGGTGCCTCGACGGCGGTGGGCACGGGATGCTCCGCCTCGAACCGACGATAGGCCGGCAGCTGATTGGTCCAGACATCTTCGGCCAGTTCGCTGACCCACTCACGGTCGTGGTCGTTGTCGGCGGCGAGATAGAACATTCTGTTATCGTCGACATAGGGTTTGGCCACCGAGCGCTGGTTGAGCACCAGCGTGACGCGCTCGCCGAACCGGATCGGAGCGGTGCGATGCAGGACGCCCAGGAATTGGCCGAGCGTCGCGTAGTTCATCTTGTGATCGATGCGCATGACACTGTTGCGCGGGATCTCGCGGCCGGCTTCGAGAATGGCGCGGCCGGTTTCGGAGTCGTCGCAGAAGATTTCGAGATGGCCGCCGACCAGCGGATTGCTGATCGACAGCGGAATGAGCTCGGTCACCGGAACGCCATCGCAATGCCACTCCACGGCGCCGTCGTTGGGATTCATGAAGGTGACCGTCGAGCCGACGATCGACAGCGGATAGGGCTCCAGCTTGGTGCCCGTCATGTCGGACAGCCGCTCCAGGCGCAGCTTGTCATGCAGCAATTCCTTGATCTCGGGGATGAAACGGTCGGCCCCGGTGATGAAGGTCAGATCGAGGTGCTTGTGCACGGCATGGCTGGCCTTGAGCTTCAGGGCAGCCTCCTCGATAGCTGCAAGCAGTGCCGGGTCATAGCCGTGCAGATATTGCGCGACACCGAAACTCGACACTTTCCAGGCGGTTTCATGGCCGATAATGGCTTCGCGGCTCATCGCATAACGCAGTTCGGGAATGGTATGGGCGTTCATTGTACTTCTCCAGGATGGGGGCAACACTTGGTAAACAGTCGATTAATTCACCCACCCCTGTAAAATTAGGAATGCTGGTGCTAGTGTAAGCCAAGCTTAAGGTCGAAACCGTGCGTCTGCTCAGTCAGGTCAACCTCAATTCGCTTAAAATCGTGGAGAGTGCTGCGAGGCACGGTAATTTCACGCGTGCCGGCGAAGAACAGTTTATTACCGCTTCAGCGGTCAGCCAGCGCGTGAAAAGCCTTGAGGATCAGCTTCGTTTCAAGATTTTCCAGCGCGGCGGCAATGCGGTGTCGTTGACGCCGGAGGGCGAGACCTATGTCTCGCGCGTTAGCGAGGCGCTGGAGCGAATCGTCGCCGCCAGCATGGAAGCGACCGGGCGATCGCAGGAG
>NZ_RZPH01001025.1:0-2095 GCF_004022825.1 Mesorhizobium sp. M7A.F.Ca.CA.004.04.2.1 | reverse complement strand
TCATTCCACCGATCTTCGCCTCGTCGCTGCTGTTGCTGCCGGCCACCGTCGCGGGCTTCTCGCAGACGACCAACATGCCGGGCTGGGCAAGCACGATCCTGGCCGCACTCGGCCACGGCCAGCCGCTCTATATGGCATTCTATGCGGCGATGATCGCGTTCTTCGCCTTCTTCTACACTGCGATTGTCTTCAACCCGAAGGAAACCGCCGACCAGCTCAAGAAGCATTCGGGCTTCATCCCGGGCTATCGTCCGGGCGAGCGCACCGCCGATTACATCGATTACGTTCTCACCCGCATCACCGTCGTCGGCGCCATCTATCTGGTGCTGGTGTGCCTGTTGCCGGAGTTCCTGATCTCGGCGACTGGCGTACCATTCTACCTTGGTGGCACATCGCTTCTGATCGTGGTCAGTGTCACGCTCGATACGGTTGCGCAGATTCAGGGCCACCTGATCGCGCACCAGTATGAAGGCCTGATCAAGAAGTCGAAGCTGCGCGGGGGGAAGAAAGCCAGATGAGGTTGATATTGCTTGGGCCGCCAGGAGCGGGCAAGGGGACGCAAGCACAAAGACTGGTAGAAAAACACGGCATACCCCAGCTCTCGACGGGCGACATGCTGCGTGCTGCCGTCCAGGCAGGCACCGAAGTCGGCAAGCGCGCCAAGGCGGTGATGGATGCCGGTGAACTGGTGTCCGACGCGATCGTCAACGCGATCGTCGCCGAGCGTATCGATCAGCCCGACTGCGCCAAGGGGTTCATCCTCGACGGCTATCCGCGGACCCTGGTGCAGGCGGATGCGGTCGAGCAGATGCTGTCGGATCGCTCCCAGGGCCTCGACGCCGTCATTGAGCTCGTCGTCGACGACAAGGCCCTGGTTGGCCGGATCGTCAAGCGCGCCGACGAGGCGCAGGCCGCCGGCCTTCCCGTTCGCAAGGACGACAACCCGACCGTGTTCGAAGAGCGCCTGAGGGAATACTACAAGAAGACGTCGCCGCTGATTGGCTACTACTATGCCAAGGGCAAGCTCCGCAGTGTCGACGGCATGGCCGATATCGACGCCGTGACGGAACAGATCGAAGCGGTGCTCAAGGACGCAGTGCGGGGAAATTAACGATTGCACTTGACGGAGGCGGTTCGCTGCGGTATGGCGGCCCGTCTTCCTATCAGGCATGAGCTTTGCTTGTCCGCAAGGGCAAGGCAGCCGCATTGAACTGGAAACTCCCGCATGGGCCGGCCTCCACCGGACGCGGGGCAACTTAAGACAGCGCCGTGCCCGCCTCGTTTTTGAGGTTGGCCGGCCCACATGGAGAAGGGAAGAACATGGCTCGTATAGCCGGCGTCAACATTCCGACCAACAAGCGCGTTGTCATTGCGCTTCAATACATTCACGGCATTGGCAAGCGGTTCGCCCAGGAGATCGTCGACAAGGTCGGCATCCCGGCCGAGCGCCGCGTCAACCAGCTTACCGACGCGGAAGTGCTGCAGATCCGCGAAACCATCGACCGCGATTACCAGGTTGAAGGCGACCTGCGCCGCGAAGTCTCGATGAACATCAAGCGGCTCATGGACCTCGGCTGCTACCGCGGCCTGCGTCACCGCCGCTCGCTGCCGGTCCGCGGCCAGCGCACGCATACCAATGCGCGCACCCGCAAGGGCCCGGCCAAGTCGATCGCCGGCAAGAAGAAGTAATTTTTTAGGGGAATAAGGGAGTAGGGGAGTAAGGCAGTAGGGAATGCCCGCCAGTCGGGTCGCACTTTTCCCTACTCCCTTACTGCCCTATTCCCCTACTTCCTTACGAAGGTGGAGCCGCTGGCATTACGGCGGTGTAGAGATCAACTGAAAGGACTATCATGGCCA
Organism: Mesorhizobium sp. M7A.F.Ca.CA.004.04.2.1; assembly: GCF_004022825.1. Classification (NCBI taxonomy): domain Bacteria; kingdom Pseudomonadati; phylum Pseudomonadota; class Alphaproteobacteria; order Hyphomicrobiales; family Phyllobacteriaceae; genus Mesorhizobium; species Mesorhizobium sp. M7A.F.Ca.CA.004.04.2.1. The sequence goes on along the minus strand of NZ_RZPH01001025.1, from coordinate 238 downwards.
AGGAAGCCGCTCGTGTTCGCCGTCGCGAACGCAAGAACATCTCGTCGGGCGTTGCCCACGTCAATTCGACCTTCAACAACACGATGATCACCATCACCGACGCGCAGGGCAATTCGATTGCCTGGTCGTCGGCCGGTGCCCAGGGCTTCAAGGGTTCGCGCAAGTCGACCCCGTTCGCTGCCCAGATGGCTGCCGAGGATGTTGCCAAGAAGGCCCAGGAACACGGCATGCGCATGCT
>NZ_RZPH01001024.1:0-2098 GCF_004022825.1 Mesorhizobium sp. M7A.F.Ca.CA.004.04.2.1 | reverse complement strand
CTACTGGATCAGGTTGATCGGCTTTTATCCGGGTACGCTGTGGCGGTTCGACCTGATGCCCGTGCACTGGCAGGTCGCTGCGGTGGTGCTCGCCGTGTTCTTTCCCTTTGCCGCTGCCGGCCTGTGGATGCTGGCGTCCTGGGGGCCGGTGATCTGGTTCATTTGCGCGGTGACCGAGACGGTCATGTATGCCGGCTTTCCCGAGCTATTCGGCCACCGCTTGCTGATTGTCGCCTCGCATGCGGCGGTGGCGCTGCTCTACATCGTCTTCCGTGTCGTCATCTACCTGCAGAAGCGCCCGGTCCGCCACTAAGCCGTTGAACCCATTGGCGGCCCCACTGTCGCCTCGAATGAGCTCCGCAATCGTTGCCGAAATCTTTAGGTTAATTATCCTTGCTCGGGTGACCGTTCGTTAAGCCTCTTCCGAAACCTCTTACCGGTAAGCTCTTGTTAGCCCTAGCGTTTAAGTCGAATTTTATGAGTATTCGATAGTGTCGCGATCAAGGTGAAAAACAAAAAATCACCAGGGCGACAAACGAGAGGCAAAGACAATGATCAATTCGCGTCCGGCGGCGAAGACCGCCAACGTATCCGACGATCGCCGCGAGGCTATCCGTTCCCTGTACATGGAATCGCTGCAGCTTGTTGAACGGCTGCACCGCCGCCTGCTTGATGTGATCAAGGACGAATTCGACCGCAACGGCCGTTCCGACATCAATGCCATCCAGGCGCTGCTGCTGTTCAATATCGGCAATTCCGAGCTGACCGCCGGCGAACTGCGCTCGCGTGGCTACTATCTCGGCTCGAACGTCTCCTACAATCTGAAGAAGCTGGTCGATCTCGGCTTCATCAATCACCAGCGCTCGCGCATCGACCGCCGTTCGGTCCGTGTCTCGCTGACGCCGAAGGGCAACGAGGTGGCGGAGGTCGTTGCCGGCCTCTACGAGCGTCATGTTGGCTCGATCGAGCAGGTCGGCGGCATCAACACCGACGAGTTCAAGCAGATGAACCGTGCTTTGCAGCGGCTCGACCGCTTCTGGAACGACACCATCGCCTACCGGATGTAAGGCGCCGCATCGGATCCGGCCCGCGCCACAGAAACGCGGCCGAAATATCGACCTTCAGTCAGGGCCGGTGCCGAGAGGCATCGGCCTTTTTCTAGCGACTGACGGCGACTTGAGTTCATCTGTTTGTCGGCTGACCGCAACCCCGTGGGCCACGCTTTGCTTTCGCTTCCACAATGCCTAATGTCGCCGCACAAGGGGGCATGATGGGTCGAAGCAGGCGTTTCAAGATCTGTTTTGTCGCGGCGGCGCTACTGCTTGCGTCAGAAACGGCTTTCGCCGAGGAATGGTGGAAGGATGCCTTCGCCATGGAAGGCAGCAGCCCGTGCGACGGCAATGACTCCAGAGTGACGTTCACCGATAAGTCGGTGGAAATGTGGGAAGTCGGCTGCACAATCGACAAAGTCCAGAAGATCAAAGGCCTGGACGCCGTCATTTTGGACCTGACTTGCTCGGACGATACCGACAGTGTGGAAAAGAGGCGGGCGCTGCTGCTCAAACTCGATGACAGCAAGATATTGCGTTACCCTGAGAACCAAGTGCTGCAACGATGTTCCGAGTTGGAGGCTCCGGGTTCGAAGCCTTGAGCCAGGGTCGTTCGCGGCTGGCTGCCGGTCCTGCCGCGCGGCAGTCGACCCCATGTCGGCGACGGCTCCGACCCGATACCCAAAAGCATCGGTCCGTCCTTTTCGGAATGCCGGTCAGTCGGATTCGGGCGCTAGGCCACGTTGCCGCCATATTCCAGTGGAACCGAGAGTGGCAGTGATGCTGGTGTGAAGACCATGCGTTCACCCACAATCCGTATCGCGCCTGGGCGCTGTCACACCAGGGTGATACGGAGCATGGTTGGCTTATTGTTAAGATTGCCAATTTTACAGTGCGGGCGAGATCGCCCGGTGATCAACGCAGCAAGTGATCGAACTGCTACAAATGTCTGGAACGTCCATGAGAACCAGCCGTCGTTTTTTCCTCTCCGGAGCCTCCGCGCTCGCAGCCGCAGTGGTCGCCGGCGGCGCCAATGCGCAGGATGTGAT
>NZ_RZPH01001023.1:0-2101 GCF_004022825.1 Mesorhizobium sp. M7A.F.Ca.CA.004.04.2.1 | reverse complement strand
GTCCGAGGCGAAGTTCGGCGTGCCGTGGCGCATCGGCACCAGCGCAGCCGGTGGCTGGGTTGCCGACAGCAGATGCCCGTCGGCGGAAAACCGATAGATGTTCGGGCCGTATTCGTCGGAGATGAACATCGAACCATCGGGCAGTCGCACGATCGCCTCGTTGTCGAGCGCCAGCTTGCCATTGTCGGCTTGCGGCAGGATCGGCATGTCGCCGCTTGCCGCGCGCACGCCGTTGAGCGGATCCAGGCCTGTGGCATCAGCCCCCTTGTCGTCGGTGAGAAGCATGGTGTCGGCGAGCGTTGCCTTGACGCCGGTCTGCTGCTGGCCGGCAGCAGGTGCCGCACCTGGTGCCACCGGGGTAAACTCGATGGCGACGGTGTTGAGGCGCGGCCGGTAGTCGGTGGTACCGACGACATTGTAGCCGCGATCCGGCAGCAGCCAGAGCGAACCTTTGTAGCCGGCGGCCTCATGCGTCCAGCCTGATGTGTCGATCGACATGCCCGAGCCCGAACCAAACGTCTCGCCGAACTTGTCGCGCTGAGCGGCCGGGATGCGGCCGACGCCGACCAGCCCTTTGTTGACAAAGCTCGTGCCGCCGACGGTCGCGGTGCTGTCGGCGAGCGCCGGCGTCAAGGCGGTGAACAAGGCCAGCGCGACGCCGAGCGACGCGGTTCGATACAGGTGTTTCATGGATAATCCTCTTTGTGACGGATGTGCCGGAGCGGCCGCGGGACGAAAAACTGAAAGAGGTGCGACATCGATGATGCCGCGCAAGCCTCCCCGAAACGCGGTCTACGGCGCGAACATGATGCTTGCGTGACAGCGCGCAGTGCATGCCGGCGGTCGACGAAAAACGATGCGCGCGCGGCACTGGACACTTATGTCCAGTGCATATATGATCCAGCCTTCGGACTAACCGTGGAGGGGAAGCCTTGAAGTCGCACTACCGCGCAGTCGTCATCGGGGGTGGCGTGGTCGGGGCCTCGGTGCTCTACCACCTGACGCGATTTGGCTGGAGCGATGTGGCGCTGATCGAGCGCGCCGAACTGACAGCCGGTTCGACCTGGCACGCGGCGGCAGGCTTCCATGCGCTCAACGCCGACCCCAACGTGGCGGCGCTGCAGGACTACACCATCAATCTCTACCGCGAGATCGCGGCCGAATCCGGCTGGGATATCGGCCTGCACATGACGGGCGGCGTCAACATCGCCAGCGATCCCGCGCGCTGGGAGTGGCTGAAATCGGCCTGGGCGGTGTTTCAGTCGGTCGGCATCGAGACCGCGCGCCTTGTCACGCCCGACGAGATCAAGGCGATCTGCCCGATCGTCGACGTCACCGGCGTGCTAGGCGGCCTGCATGATTCCAACGAGGGGCACCTCGACCCGTACGGCACGACGCACGCCTATGCCGGCGCTGCAAAAAAGCGCGGCGCCGACATCATCCTGCGCAACCGGGTGGTCGAGTTGAAGCCGCGCGCCGACGGTCGCTGGGATGTCGTCACGGAGCAGGGCACCATTATCGCCGAGCATGTCGTCAATGCCGGCGGGCTGTGGGCAAAGCAGCTCGGCCGCATGGCCGGCATCGACCTGCCGGTGACGCCGATGGAGCACCATTATTTCATCACTGAGGACATTCCCGAGATCGCGGCGCTGGACAGGGAAATCGGCATCGCCGTCGATCTCGACGGCTTTTCGTATCTCAGGCAGGAGCGCAAGGGCGTGCTGCTCGGCGTTTACGAGCAGAACCCGAAGCACTGGAACATGGATGGCGCGCCGTGGGACTACGGCATCGAGCTGATCCCGGAAGACATCGACCGCATCAGCACCGAACTCGCCAAGGCGCATGAGCGCTTTCCTTGCCTGGCGACGGCCGGCATCCGCAAATGGGTCAACGGCGCCTTCACCTTCACGCCGGACGGCAATCCGATTGTCGGGCCGGTGCGCGGGCTGAGGAACTACTGGGTTGCCTGCGGCGTCATGGCCGGCTTCAGCCAGGGCGGCGGCGTCGGCAAGTCGCTGGCCGAGTGGATGATTTTCGGCGAACCGCAGGCCGACATCTTCGGCATGGACATCGCTCGCTACGGCGCCTTCGCCGCCAACCG
>NZ_RZPH01001022.1:0-2102 GCF_004022825.1 Mesorhizobium sp. M7A.F.Ca.CA.004.04.2.1 | reverse complement strand
GGGGCAAGGAGCACTTCGCATTCGCTTGCGACATGGTGCATTTCGAACGTGGGACCAAACAGCGGTACGGCATCGGCCCGATCGATCAGAAGCGGGTGGAGGAGGGCCTAAACCAATTCCATACGGCCGCGGCAATACTCGACGCCGTGCTTGCCGAGCGGCAGTGGCTGGTCGGGAATTCGGTTTCCTATGCCGATTTTCGAATGGCGACCTTCCTGCCGTTCAACGAAGCCGCCAGATTGCCGCTCGACGATTATTCCTCTGTCAGCCGCTGGTACCGTCGGCTTGAAGACATCGGCGCCTGGCGTGACCCTTTCAAGGGGATGGATGCACCCGAATTGCCGCCGGTGCCGCAAACGGCTGTCGCGGACCAGCGGTGAGAACGCGCGCGAAGAGCCGCGCAGCAGGCCGAGCCTACCAAGGCAATGATGTGCGGGGGATCGGATGAATATCTATGTCCTGAGCGTGGTCGAAGGACAGGAATGGGTCCTTCCCCGACAGGCGGACGACTACCAGCTGTTTTCGATGCTCTGCGGCCGGAAGCAGACACAATGGCATCCGCCCGGGATGGAGATCCTGTGCGAACACGACGACGGTACGCTCCGGCAATATTCAGATTTTCCATGGCTTGGCGAGCATGTGCTCATCCTGCGGGCGAGGGCGTTGAAGTTGCTTCGGCCAACCCTCGAACCGTACGGTGAATTCCTGCCGCTTCGTGCCGACGAGGCCATATCGCTCTTCAATGTCACCACCGTGATCGATGCGCTGGACGAGGAACGTTCAAAGATCGTTCGCTTTGACGACGGCGGCATAATGGTGATCGAAAGCCTCGTCCTTCGAGCGGACGCAATCGGCGGTACCGAGACATTCAAGCTGCCCGAGCGTGCCGATGGGGTGCGAATATCCGATATCTATCTGCAGGAGACGATCGTACGCCGGATCGGGGAGCTTGGGCTCAAGGGCATTGCTTTCAACTTGGTCTGGAGCGACGAGCCGGCCGGACAAGGCAGGATCGAGTACCCAGGTGTGGAAAAGGGCATTTCAACCGCAAGCTCGCTCACGCGCCTTTGGGCCGGTCTGCGGCGAAAAGCAGGGTTTTGATATCAAACCTGCCGGACGACGGTGCCGACCACATTGACGAGAAGGCGCGCGGCGGTCAGCGCTGACAGGCCGTCGATATCGGCCGGAGGATAGAACTCGACAAGGTCGAACCCTGCGATCCGGGCCCGTCTGCCGAGGCCGGCGATCAGGTCGATCACCTGCGTGTAGGTGAGACCGCCGGGTGTACGCGCCGCCACGCCCGGCATGACGCTTGGATCGAGGCTGTCGCAGTCGAGGGTGACGACAACCCGCGCGCCTTCCGGAATATGCCGGAGCGCGGCTTCGACGCCCTGAGCGTGAACCTCGCGGGCGGTCACGAAGTGGCTGCCATAGCGCCGTGCCGCTTCGATCTCGGTGATGCGTGCGCTGCCGACGCTGCGCAGGCCGACTTGCACCATGCCTGCGACATGCGGCATCTCGCTCGCCCTGCGCATCGGGCTCGAATAGCCGTGGCGTTCGCCATACACCTCGTCGCGCCAGTCGATATGGGCGTCGATCTGCAGGACCCAGACCGGCCCGTGCTCCGCAAAGCCGGCGAGGAAGGGAATGGTCATGGAACAGTCGCCGCCGATCAGGATCGGCACGGCCGGCAATGCCAGGATTTCGCGCGTTTTTGCCTCGATCCTGACCCTGTTGCCGGCATTGTCATGCATGGTGGTCAAGATATCGCCGGCGTCGATGCAAGAGGCCGGCTTGCCGTCGAACAGCGGGCCGCCGAGATCGAAATCCCAGTGCTCGACGAACGCGGCATCGTCCTGGCTCGCAACGCGGATCGCATCCGCCGCCAAGGCATGGCCGCGGCTGTCCTTGCCGGGATAAGTGCTGCCGTGACCGGCCCCGAAGATCACCGCGCGGGGCATGTGACCATCTGCGAGACGGTCTGGAAAGCCGAGAAAGGGAGGCGAGGGGGTCATGCCTTGATGGATCCTGATGATGCTTAGCGCACGCCGATCGGGTGCGGTTAAGTCAAGCGCCCCGGCTTCAGCTTTGTGCCGATTGGG
>NZ_RZPH01001021.1:0-2102 GCF_004022825.1 Mesorhizobium sp. M7A.F.Ca.CA.004.04.2.1 | reverse complement strand
TGGCAGGTCGGCTTGTCCTGTGGCGGCCGCATCAAGGTGTACGTGGAAAGACTGGGCTGATCTCGGATGGATCCCTACGCCTTAAAAATTTTGAACGCCGAACGACGCGCTCGCCGCGCGGCGATCCTGGTCACCGATCTCGGTGACGGCCGCGACCGCATCGTGCGCGAAGGCGATCAGGTCGCCGGCGATCTTGGCGCCGCGATCGCCAGGGCGTTCCGCACAGGCAACTCCGGTTCGGTCGAAGCAGAGGGGCGGAATTTCTTTCTCAACGCGCATCTGCCGCAGCCGCGTCTGGTCGTGATTGGCGCTGTCCATATCAGCCAGGCGCTGGCGCCGATGGCCAGGATCGCCGGCTATCCCGTGGAGATAATCGACCCCCGCACCGCCTTCGCCACGCCGGACCGCTTTCCCGATGTGGCGCTTCATGCCGAATGGCCGGAGGATGTGCTGAAGCGTCAGCCGCTCGACAGCTATACGGCGCTTGCCGCCGTCACTCATGACCCGAAGGTCGATGATTTCGCGCTGAAGGCCGCGCTCGACGCCAACTGTTTCTATGTCGGGGCGCTCGGTAGCAGGAAGACGCATGCCAAGCGGGTCGAACGCCTGCTGGCGCTGGGCGCGAGCGCCGATCAGATCGCCCGTATCCATGCGCCGATCGGGCTCGACATCGGTGCTGCCAGCCCGGGAGAGATCGCCGTTGCGGTGTTGGCCCAGGCAATCCACGCCTTCCGCTCGCGCGGTCTCGATGCCAAGGGCGCGGCGGCGTGAAATTCGGCCCGATCCCGATCGAGACCGCGGAAGGCGCGGTGCTGGCGCACTCCACCACCGCCGGCGAACGCCGCTTCCGCAAGGCGCACAGGCTGAGCGCTGAAGATGTGGCGCTGCTGCGGGCTGCCGGTGTTTCCGAGGTCGTTGCGGCTGTGCTGACTGAGGACGACCTCGGCGAGGATGCGGCCGCGCAAACGATTGCCGAGAGCATGACCTTTCGCGGGATCGAAGCCAGGCCTGCCGCGACCGGGCGGGTCAATCTCCATGCCAAGGCGCCGGGCATCTTCACGGTCGATGCCGCTGTCATCGATGCCATCAATGCCATTGATCCCGCCATCACCATCGCCACGCTGGCGCAGCATGCGCCGGTCGAGAAAGGCCAGATGGTCGCGACCGTGAAGATCATTCCCTTCGCGGTCAGTTCAGCGCTGGTCGACGCTGCGACAGAAATCTGCGCCGCGGGCGAGATATTTGCCGTCAATGCCTACCGGCCCGTGCGTGTCGGCGTCATCCAGACGGTTCTGCCGGGCATCAAGCCTTCCGTGCTCGACAAGACGCTGCGCGTCACCGAAGCGCGGCTGGCGCGTACGGGCGGCAGGCTGACTGCGGAGCGCCGCACGCCGCATGAGGTCGCGCCAGTGGCGGAGGCCGCGGTCTCCCTGGCGCGCGACAACGACATGGTGGTGATCTTCGGCGCTTCGGCGATGAGCGATTTTGCCGATGTCATTCCCGCGGCGATCGAGAAGGCGGGTGGTGCAGTCATCCGCGCGGGCATGCCGGTCGATCCCGGCAATCTGCTGGTGCTCGGCACGCTCGATGGCAAGCGCATCATCGGCGCGCCCGGCTGCGCCCGCAGCCCCAAGGAGAATGGTTTCGACTGGGTGCTGGACCGGTTGATCGCTGGCCTCGACGTGACGGCCAGGGATATTGCCGCCATGGGGGTCGGCGGGCTGTTGATGGAAATCCCGACACGGCCGCAGCCGCGCGAACCGCTGCCGGCCAAAAGCCAGCTCAAGGTCGGCATCGTGCTGCTGGCCGCTGGCCGCTCAAGCCGCATGGGCGGGCCGAACAAGCTTTTGGCGCTGTTCGACGGCAAGCCGCTTGTGCGCCGCACCGCCGAGCGGGCGCTCGGCTCGAAGGCGTCCGGCACTGTCATCGTCACCGGCCACCAGCGCGAGCGGGTGCGCGCTGCGCTGGTGGGCCTCGACGTGACCTTCGCCGACAATCCCGATTTTGCCGAGGGCCTGTCCACCTCGCTGAAAGCCGGCATCGCCTATCTGCCGGAAGATTCCGCCGGCGTGATGATCGTTCTCGGTGACATGCCTGATATC
>NZ_RZPH01000101.1:0-10144 GCF_004022825.1 Mesorhizobium sp. M7A.F.Ca.CA.004.04.2.1 | reverse complement strand
CGTAGAAGCAGTTCGACAGCATCGAGCCGAGCGCGAAGAGATGTCCGATGCCGAAAACGCCGACGCCCGGCCGGGTGATGATGAGGACGCCGGCAAAGGCCGCCAGGATGGCCAGCCAGCGCCGCCAGCCGGCCCACTCGCCAAGCAGCGGACCGGCCAGTGCCGTGATCACCATCGGCCCGAAGAAATAGATCGAGGTGGTCTCGGCCAGTTGCAGGGATTTGAGCGCCAGGACATTGAATATGGTCGATCCGAACAGGAACGCCCCGCGCAGGATATGCGCCGGCAGATTGACCGGACGAAACCGCACCGGTTGGCGCCAGCCGCGCAGCAGCGCGCCGACCAGCACGACATGCACGGCAAAGCGCACCCAGGCAACGACCAGCACGGAAACGCCTGCAAGGACGAGGTATTTGCTTGATGTGTCGAGGAAGGTGAAGAAGACATAGGTGGAAAGCATGCACACGATCGCCACCGGGGGCGTCGCGCTTTCTACATGTCTTTGGGGAGCACTCACTTGCAGGCCGGGTGGGAAGCTGGGCTGGAGCCCACCTTTGCGGGAATTGCCGGCTCCCGGCAAGCCAATTGTCGACTGCCGCGACATGAAAGCCTGCTGGCACAACAAGAGCCGCCGGCAGGTAGTGCCCTGGCTAGGCGTGCATGCGGGCGCCCTTGGTGATCTTGTCGACCAGCTTCTTGTCGGCGCGAAGCGCGATCCCGACCACCTTGGCGTCTTCAGGCGCGAATTCGGCGAAGACGGCGCGATTAGCCGCGTCAAAGCCGGTCGAAAACATTTCCTCGACATAGAGCGGGGTGGTCACGCCGCGCTCCAGCGTGCGCCGGTGGATCGTGCCCAGCGTCGTCTGGTCGGCGGACAAAACGATGACCGGCTGGATCGACAGCGGGTTGTAGAGATTGCCGGCGCGGTCGCGATAGGGTTCACCGATGATATCCGGAAACTGCGCGACGATGCCGCTGGTCAGGAAGGCGGTGACGTTGAGTTTCTGCCAGACCGGCAGATCCTCCCGGAGCACGATTGCAAATTTCGTATCGAACATGAGACACTGGCCATTCGGTTTGTGCCCCAATGCGAGGCTGAAGGAGACGATGTCGCACGATCTAGACAGCCAGGCCTTCAGGGGTCTTGGACGTTTGTGCGTCGATGCAGCGGAAAACTGCATCATCTCGGCCTCCGACCCCGCCGGCATGGAGCGTATTGAGGCGCGTTTCCATGGCAGCGCGTTCGACCTGCATCGCCACGACACCTACTCGATCGGGGTGACGCTGCACGGGGTGCAGACGTTTCGCTATCTCGGCGCTGCGCGCCACAGCCTGCCCGGCCAGATCATCGTGCTGCATCCCGACGAGTTGCACGACGGCGGTGCCGGCACCGAGGACGGATTGCGCTACCGGATGCTCTATCTGGAGCCGTCGCTGATGCTCGACTGCCTCGGCGGCGCTTCGCTGCCTTTTGTCAGGGATGGCGTGGTGACGGACGCCGCCTTTTGCGCAACGTTGCTTTCGGCGCTGGGGCCGCTGGAGCAGGAACTCGACGAGCTGTTCGTCGACGACTTCCTGGCGCAACTGATGCAAAGCCTGACACGGCATGGCGGCCAGTCGGCGAAGCCGATGACCAGGACGGCGTGGCGGGCGGCTGCGCTGGCGCGCGACTATCTCACGGAAAACCTGAACCGGCCGGTGCGTTCCGGCGAACTGGAAGCTGTAACCGGGCTTGATCGCTATGCCTTGTCACGGCATTTCCGTGCCGCTTTCTCCACCAGTCCACATCGCTTCCTGGTGATGCGCCGGCTTCAGCGGGCGCGGCGGATGATCGCCGCCGGCGAACCGTTGGCACAGATCGCGGTCGAAGCCGGCTTCAGCGACCAGAGCCATTTCACAAGGCAATTCAAGAAGGCGTTCGGCATGACACCGGGACGCTGGTCGTCGCTGATCCAGGGCTCTGCCGCGGCGGCTTGATCGCCTGCCGCAACAATCCACCGGTCAGTCGTCCGATTCGGCGTCGTCGTCGATGAGCACCAGTTCCTCGTTCGAGAGGTTGGCCTCGATGCGGGCAAGCAGTTTGAACAGCGACTTCTGGTCCTTCTTGTCGAGGCCCTTCAGCGCCTGCTTTTCGGTCTTCTTCACCGATTTCTCGATAGCGTGGATGATATCGCGGCCGGTATCGGTGAGGAAAATATGCGCCTGACGGGCGTCGGCCGAGGAGGCGCGTTTTTCCAGAAAACCCTGGGCTTGCAGCCGGTTGATTGTCTTGGTGATGGTAGGCGGGCGCACGCCGAGGCGTCCGGCAAGATTGCCCGGCGTCTGGCCGTCCTCACGGTCGAGCGCCAGCATGATCTGATCCTGGCCGGCATAGAAGCCGTGCGCCAGAAGCCGGGCCGCCAGCGCCGTTCTTGCCAGCCTTGCCGCCGAATGCAGCCGGCTCATTGTCGCAGTCTTATCCGCCTTGGCCATGGTCATCCCTCTTCGGCCGTACCGGTGCGGGCAGCATAGAGGCAGCCGGCCGGTTGGCAATCGACGATGAAAAAGATTCCGGAGCTTCAAACAGCTTTGCCGGCAAGCATTGTGGTGTCCGCCGTGGCTAATGCCAGATGTTTATTTCAGTTAGATGACAAACGAATTCCCAGCCGGAATTTTCGCCGCGAGCAAAGTGATGGAGTGACCGCCGCTCAGCCGGACTTCACCGCGATGATCATCAGCGCCTGATAGGCATCCTCCAGCTCGCGCAGCGCAGCCTGCGATTGCGGTCCGGCCCGCCTGGCTATGCCGTCCGCGGCATTCGAGGTGTCGCGCTCGCCCGACCGGTCGTTGTAGGGCGCGACAGCGGTGAAAATCTGCTCGCTGAGGCTGTCCGGGAAGAACAACTGTCCGGTCATCACCGAACTGTCGTCGGGAAAGACCTTGAAATGGATGTGGGTGGTGCGGCCGCGATACCAGCCGGGATAGATCGTGGCGAAGGAAACGATGCCACTCGCGTCGGTCCTTTGCCAACCACGCAGGAAGGTCTGGCCCGAGGTGTCGAGATCGCGGCCATCACCCTGTCCGGGATAGCCGGAATAGGCGCCTTGCGCGTCGCAATGCCAGATGTCGACACGAGCGCCGGCAAGCGGGCGGCAGCCCGCGTCGACAACCTGCAGCCGGACATTAAGGGCAATGCCCTTCTTGCCTTCGGTGACATCGGCGCGTTCTAGCTTCGGATCGAAATAGAACGGTCCCTCGGTCGCCTCGGGCGTGATGGTGCAGACACCGGCGCCGTTTTCGAACATGGCCAGTCCGGCATAGGGTGAAGTCTGGTCTGCTATCGCGGCGGCGGGCAGGAAGGCACCACCGCCGGCGGTGACCGCGATCAAACCGAGCGCCTGGCGCCGGCTCATTGAGAACGAGGATGGCTTGCCGGACATATCTTGCCTCTCGAATTGGCCTCTGTCGCCCTGATCTAGGCGATCACAACGGCTTTCGCCAACGATTCGGCAATGCAGCAAGCCGGTTTGGCCCATCGGTTTGCCCCGTGCAAAAGCCCGGCGCACATCCTATATGGAGCCGACATTCCCTTTTCTCAGGCCGAATTTCCGAGGCCCAGATAATTCGAGGCAAGCCATGAGCGACGCACAGACGCAGATCCCCGTAACCGTTCTCACCGGCTATCTCGGTGCCGGCAAGACGACGCTGCTCAACCGTATCCTGTCGGAAAACCACGGCAGGCGCTACGCCGTCATCGTCAACGAGTTCGGCGAAATCGGCATCGACAACGACCTGATCGTGGAATCCGACGAGGAAATCTACGAGATGAACAATGGCTGCGTCTGCTGCACGGTGCGCGGCGACCTGATCCGTGTCGTCGAGGGCCTGATGCGCCGACCCGGCCGCTTCGATGCCATCGTCGTCGAGACCACCGGGCTCGCCGATCCGGTGCCGGTGGCGCAGACCTTCTTCATGGATGACGACGTGCGCTCCAAGACCAGGCTCGACGCGGTGGTGGCGCTGGTCGACGCCAAGCACCTGCCGCTGCGGCTCAAGGATTCCAGGGAAGCCGAGGACCAGATCGCCTTCGCCGACGTCGTCGTGCTCAACAAGACCGACCTCGTCACATCAGAAGAGCTCGCCAAGGTCGAGGCGACGATCCGCGCCATTAATCCGGCGGCGAAGATCCACCGCACGACCCGAGCCGGCGTCGCCCTGACCGAGGTGCTCGATCGCGGCGCTTTCGACCTGTCGAGGGCGCTGGAAAACGACCCGCATTTCCTTGAGGCGCATGACGATCATCATGATCACGACCACGATCATGATGGCCACGATCATCACCACCATGATCATGACGGGCACCACCATCACGCTCATGCTTCAGACATCCATGACGTGACGGTGCAATCGGTATCGCTGCGCGGCGGCGAGATGGATCCGAAGAAATTCTTCCCATGGATCGAGAAGATCACCCAGATGGAAGGCCCCAACATCCTGCGGCTGAAGGGCATCATCGCGCTCAAGGGCGATGATGAGCGCTATGTCATCCAGGGCGTGCACATGATCATCGAGGGCGACCACCAGCGCGCCTGGAAGGACGGCGAGAAGCATGAGAGCCGGCTGGTGTTCATCGGCAGGGAACTCGACGCCGAGCGGCTGAAGAAGAGTTTTGACGCCTGCCAGGCGGCTTGATTTCCAGACTTTATAGCGCTAGCGCTGCCCCTCCTTCCTTCTCCCCTTGTGGGAGAAGGTGGCCGGGCGAAGCTCGGTCGGATGAGGGGTGTTCCAGCTTGGCGCTGACGGAGATCCGTCACCCACCCCTCAACCGTCTCGGCGCTGCGCGCCGATCCACCTTCTCCCACAAGGGGAGAAGGCCGGCCGCACCCAGCCGCGCTGGCGACCAGCGAGGTTAGACGACCAGCATAAATCTCGAATGGAATAATCTCCCATGCCAACAGTCGCCCCGCTTGATCTCGAAGGCCACTGCATCGCTGCCGTCTTCCTCGGCGACGTGCCGCATTTCGCGATGGCCGACGGCGCCGTCCATCGGCTCGACCATGGCCACAAGACAATTCAGGCCAATGACGGGGTGCTTGCCGCCTTCCATGATGCGGCCAATGACCGGCTGATCACCGGCGGCGAGGACGGCAAGGTGTTTTCCGTGAAAGCGGGCGGCGAGGTCACGGAATTGGCAAGCGCGGCCAAGAAGTGGATCACCAGCGTTGCCGCCGGGCCTCAAGGCGCCATCGCCTATGCCTCAGGCAAGACCGCCTTCGTGCGATTCGCCGACGGCAAGACGAGGGAATTCGTCCATCCGCGTTCGGTCGAGGGGCTGGCCTTCTCGCCCAAGGGCATGCGCTTCGGTGTCGCCCGCTACAATGGCGCGACGCTGCATTTCCCGGCCGCCGAGGGCAAGCCGGTGGAGCTTGAATGGGCCGGCGCCCACACCGGCATCACCTTCTCTCCCGATGGCGCCTTCCTCGTCACCACCATGCAAGAAAACGCATTGCACGGCTGGAAGCTCGCCGACGGCAAGCACATGCGCATGACCGGCTATCCCGGCAAGGTCAAAAGCCTGTCGTGGAGTGTGAAGGGCAAGTGGCTGGCGAGTTCCGGCGCGCCGGCGGCGATCGTCTGGCCGTTTTCAGGCAAGGATGGTCCCATGGGCAAGGCACCGCTGGAGCTCGGCACGCGCGGCAACGCCATGGTGACGGCTGTCGCCTGCCACCCGAGCCAGGATGTCGTTGCCGTCGGCTATGATGACGGCATGGTGATGGCGGTGCGTTTTGCCGACGCCAAGGAAGTGCTGTTGCGACGGCCGGGCAAGGGCGCCATCACCTCGATGATGTGGGACAAGGAAGAACGCCGGGTCGCCTTCGGCAGTGCCGCCGGCGATTGCGGCGTCATCGATATCACGGCCTGACCCCGCTCACTCCGCTCCGCACGACACCTTGCCGCTGATTTCAACCGGTTTGCCGTCCTGGTCCGTATCCGCCGCGGCGTCGTAGACGGCGAGCGTATAGCTCCCGTCGTAGACGCCTTCGTCGCTGGTCTTGGTCAGGATCGTCAGTTCGACCGAATTGATCTTTTGCGCGACCTCGTGCTCGCGATAGATGTTCAGCCGCAATTCCTTGCCGTCGAGCCAGTACTGCGTCAGGTTGGAATCCTCGAACACCGTCTTGCGCAGGCTGTCGCCGGCAGGCCGGCTCAGAATTTCGAGGTTGCCGCGAAAGTTGAAGGTCGGCCCGCCCATGCCTCTGGTGACGCCTGCCTCGACCTCGAATGTCGCCGCCGTGTCCTCGGTGGAGCACCAGATGCCACCCGACGCGAAGGCAGCGCCAGCCGACGACAGAAGCATTGCCACACACATGATCGTTCGCATTTTACCCCTCCACCTCAATTCCCGCTCATATTGGCGCTGACTTCGGCAGCACGGTCAAGCGCCGCCGCCAAAGGCTGAGCCAACGCAGGGCAGATGCGCGGCCAATTGCGGATGCGGACACGGATTGGCTAAGAGGGATCGACCAGAGGGGTTTTCATGCACAGCGACACGTCCAACACGTCCATCGGCGGCATCGGCCGCGACCGCATTGCCGATTTGCGCGAAGCCGAGGGGGCAGCCTTCCGCAAGGCGCGGCCAAAATCGCAAGCCAAGATCGGCAACGGCCTGCCCGGCTTCTTCGGCGGCGTCCCGATGCACTGGATGAACGATTGGCCGACGCCGTTCCCGATCCTGGTCGGCAACGCCAGGGGCGCTACGATCACGGATATCGACGGAAACAAGCTCGACGATTTCTGCCTTGGAGACACCGGCTCGATGTTTGGCCATTCGCCGCCGCCGGTGGCTCGCGCCGTCCGCCGCCAGGCCGGACGCGGCCTGACCTATATGCTGCCTTCGGAAGATGCGCTGGCCATTGGGCCGCTGCTGCAGCAGCGCTTCGGCCTGCCGTTCTGGCAGATCGCGACGACGGCGACCGACGCCAACCGCTTTGCATTGCGTGTTGCCCGTGCCGTCACCGGCCGCGAAAAAATCCTGGTCTTCAACGGCTGCTATCATGGCTCGGTCGACGAAACGATGGTGCGGCTGATCGACGGCAAGCCCGTCAACCGGCCGGGATTGGCGGGCGAGTTCCGCGACTTGACCCGCACGGCCAAGGTCATCGAGTTCAACGATGTTTCAGCACTCGAAGCCGCGCTTAGGGATAAGGACGTCGCCTGCGTCATCGCCGAGCCGGTGCTGACCAATTCCTGCATGGTGCTGGCCGATCCGGGCTACCATGACGCCCTGCGCAAACTGACACGCCAAACCGGCACGCTGCTTCTGATCGACGAGACGCACACGATCTCGACCGGCCCCGGCGGCTACACGAGGAAATATGGTCTCGACCCGGACTTCTTCGTGCTGGGCAAGCCGATCGCCGGCGGCGTGCCGGCCAGTGTCTGGGGCATGAGCGACGACGTTGCCTCACGCTACGCGGATTACAACAGGACCAAGGAGCCGGGCTATTCCGGCATGGGCACGACACTCTCGGCCAACCCGCTGCAGTTCGCGGCGATGCGCGCCACGCTCGAAGAGGTGATGACGCAGGAAAACTACGACCGCATGGATCATCTGGCGCGGCGGCTCGATGCCGGGCTGACCGGCGTGATCGATCGCTATCGCCTGCCCTGGCATGTTTCCCGCGTCGGCGCTCGTGTCGAGTTCATCTGTGCGCCCGGTCCGCTACGCAATGGCGCCGAGGCGGAAATGGCGCATGCACCGGAACTGGAGGCCGCCATCCATGTCGCGCTGGTCAATCGCGGCGTGCTGATCGCACCCTTCCACAACATGATGCTGATCTCGCCGGCGACCTCGGCTGCCCAGGTCAACCGGCTGATCACCGCCTTCGGCGCGGTTGCGGCGAAGCTTGCGGCATGAGACAAGCGGCGATGGACCACCCCAACGCCATGATAACCTCACCTTCGGGCTCGACACCTGCCGAGGCGCACGCCTTTCTCGGCGCCCATCCCGAGATCGAGGCCTTCGATATCGTGCTGACCGATGCCAATGGCGTCGGCCGTGGCAAGATCGTGCGCCGGCATGAACTGAAGAGCATCTTCGAGGGCGGCCGCCATATGCCGATCTCGATCCTCGGCCTCGACATCACCGGCGAGGATGTGCACGAGACCGGACTGATCTGGACGACCGGTGATGGCGACCTCAGGGCATGGCCGATCCCCGGCACGCTGGTGCCGCTCTACGGTACGAGCCCGCCCCGCGGCCAGTTGCTGATGGCGATGTACATGCTCGACGGCCGACCGATGTCGTCGGATCCGCGCCTGGCGCTGGCTCGGCAGGTGGAGATCCTGGCGGCCAAAGGTCTCTATCCGGCCGGCGCCTTCGAGCTCGAATTCTTCCTGCTGGCCAATGAGCGCGACGCCGACGGCAAGGTGCAGCCGGCGCGCGCGGTGCTCGATGGCCGCGTCTCGGGCAAGACCGAAGTGTATTCGGTCGACCATCTGCACGGCATGGAGCCGCTGTTCTCCGACATCTATGCCGCGGCCAAGGCGCAAGGCATTCCGGCCGAGACGGTGATTTCCGAATATGCGCCCGGCCAGTACGAATTGACGCTGAACTACCGCAAGGATGTGATGCGGGCGGCCGACGATCTGGTCATGCTGAAGCGGCTTGTGCGGGCGCAGGCGCGCCGCCACGGCGTCACCGCCTGTTTCATGGCCAAGCCGATCGAGAAATATGCCGGCTCGGGCATGCATTTCCATGTTTCGCTGCAGGACAAGGCCGGCCGAAACGTCTTTGCCGAAGCTGGGGGCGAGAGCTGGTCGCTGCCGCTGCTGCAGGGGCTCGGCGGCCTGATCCAGACCATGGCGGAATCGATGCTGGTGTTTGCACCGCATGCCAATTCCTGGCGGCGTTTCGTCTCGCAATCCTATGCGCCGGTGGCGCCGACCTGGGGCGTCAACAACCGCTCGGTGGCGCTGCGCGTGCCGGCCGGCGACGCCAAGAACCGGCGCATCGAACACCGGCCGTCCGGCGTCGACGCCAATCCCTACCTGATCGCCGCAACCGTGCTCGCCGGAATCATCAAGGGCATGGACGAAGGTCTCGATCCGGGACCCGAAACGACCGGCAACGGCTATGAGGCAGCGGTCACGCGCACGACCATGCCTGTCGACTGGCGCGCCGCGATCGAAGCGGCGCGGACGTCCAGCTTCCTGAAGAACGCGCTCGGCGAGGACCTGCACCGGACCTTCGTGGCGATCAAACAGTCCGAATATCTGCGGGTGGCACGCACGGTCAGCGAGTTGGATTACCACCTCTATCTGCACGAGGTTTGATGGATTCATGATGGGCGGCGATCACTTTTTCGCCGCCTCCATCAAATGAGGTAGCGGATCTCCTGTTTAGAACATATCATGAACAGATGAGCGCACTTACCGTCCGTGAAAAGCTGGCGATCCTCTCCGACGCCGCCAAATACGATGCCTCTTGCGCCTCTTCCGGTGCAGCGAAAAAGGACTCGCTGAAATCAGGCGGCATCGGCTCCACCGAGGGCATGGGCATCTGCCATTCCTATGCGCCGGATGGCCGCTGCATTTCCCTTCTCAAGGTCCTGCTGACCAATTTCTGCATCTACGATTGCAGCTATTGCATCAACCGCTCGTCGTCCAATGTGCGGCGCGCCCGTTTCACCGTCGACGAGGTGGTGAAGCTGACCATGGACTTCTACCGGCGCAACTATATCGAAGGCCTGTTCCTGTCCTCGGGCGTCGTCCGCTCGCCGGACGAGACCATGGGCGAGATGGTCGAGGTGGCACGCCGACTGCGCGTGGAGGAGAAGTTCTCCGGCTACATTCATCTGAAGACGATCCCGGAAAGTTCGGCGGAACTGGTCGAGAAGGCAGGGCTTTATGCCGACCGGCTATCGATCAATGTCGAACTGCCGACCGACGAGGGTGTGAAGCGGTTGGCGCCCGAGAAGAAGCCGGAGACAATCCGGCTTTCCATGGCCAGGCTGCGCCAGAAGATGGAGGAGAAGGCCGAGCCGACTTTGAAGACCAGAAAGCGCGAACGCTTTGCGCCGGGCGGCCAGTCGACTCAGATGATCATCGGCGCCGACAAGACATCCGACGACGGCATCCTTCACACCAGCGCGCGGCTCTATGG
>NZ_RZPH01001020.1:0-2103 GCF_004022825.1 Mesorhizobium sp. M7A.F.Ca.CA.004.04.2.1 | reverse complement strand
GCCTGTCGGCCGGCGCGTCGGCGCCCGAAATCATCGTCGACGAGATCATCGACGCGTTCCGGCAACGCTTCGATGTCACGATCGATCTTGCCATCACGGCCACGGAAACCGAGGATTTTCCAGTCATGCGGGTCCTGCGCGATGTCGAACTGACGCGGGCCGACATGGCCTTCGTCAATGGAGCCGCGTAAGGCACATGGCGGTCTACACCGACGTTGCGGAAGGCGAACTCGGCGCATTCCTGAAGCACTATCCGGTCGGCGATCTCCTGTCCTACAAGGGCATCGCCGAAGGCACCGAGAACTCGAACTTTCTGCTGCACACCTCCAGCGGCTCCTACATCCTGACGCTCTATGAGAAGCGCGTCGAGAAGGCGGATCTGCCGTTTTTTCTGGGGCTGATGGGCCATCTCGCCAACAAGGGCGTGTCCTGCCCGCTGCCGGTGACCGCGCATGACGGCAGCGTCATCGGCACGCTCGCCGGCCGGCCGGCGGTCATCATCACCTTCCTGGAAGGGCTTTCGTTGCGGCGGCCCACAGCAACGCATTGTGCCGAGGTCGGCAAGGCATTGGCGCAGTTGCATCTGGCCGGTGCCGATTTTTCGATGACGCGTCCGAATGCCCTGGCCATCGACGGCTGGCGCAAGCTCTGGGATGCAGCGCGCGATCGCGCAGACGAGGTCGAGCCGGGCCTAGCGGCCGAGGTCGATGCCGACTTTGCCGATTTCGAGCGCAACTGGCCGAAGGACCTTCCCAAAGGCATCATCCACGCCGATCTTTTCCCGGACAACGTTTTCTTCCTCGGCGAAAAACTGTCCGGCCTGATCGATTTCTATTTCGCCTGCGACGACCTCTACGCCTATGATGTCGCCACCTGTCTCAACGCCTGGTGCTTCGAGAAGGATTTTTCCTTCAACCTCACCAAGGGCAAGGCGCTGCTCGCCGGCTACCAGAGCGTCCGGCCCCTGAGCGACCAGGAACAAGCTGCGCTGCCGGTGCTGGCGCGCGGTTCGGCGTTGCGCTTCATGCTGACCCGGCTGTACGACTGGCTGACCGTCCCCGATGGCGGGCTGGTGATGAAGCGCGATCCGACCGAATACATCAGAAGGATGCGGTTCCACCGGGCGATCAAATCTCCTTCGGAATATGGATTGGCCTGATATGGGGTATCATGAGCAAACTGGTTGAGATCTTCACCGACGGCGCCTGTTCGGGCAATCCCGGCCCTGGCGGCTGGGGCGCGATCCTGCGCTTCAACGGCACCACCAAGGAGCTTTCCGGCGGCGAAGCCGAGACGACCAACAACCGCATGGAACTGTTGGCCGCCATTTCGGCGCTGAACGCGCTGAAGGAGCCGTGCACGGTCGACCTTCACACCGACAGCAAGTATGTCATGGACGGTATTTCCAAGTGGATCCACGGCTGGAAGAAGAACGGCTGGAAGACCGCCGACAAGAAGCCTGTGAAGAACGGTGAACTTTGGCAGGCGCTCGACGAGGCCAACAAGCGCCACAAGGTCACCTGGAACTGGGTCAAGGGCCATGACGGTCATGTCGAGAACGAGCGCGCCGACGAGCTTGCGCGCGAAGGCATGGCGCCGTTCAAGAAAGGTCCGTTCAAGCCTGCAGCAGCGGCAAAGCCTGCTGCGCCGGCCAAACAACCGGCAATCGCGAAAGTGCGGCGCTCTACCCAGAGCTATTGATTTCCGGAGCGGCGCGGCTCTCAGGTACGAAGAAGCGGATCAGCCGGCGGGGGTGGCAACTACTACGATATCGGCGCGCACCGCGTTATCTACTGCTGGCTGCCGATCGACTGGCCAGCGCAGTTGTAGACCCTTATCGGATCAGCAGCGCCGTGCCCCAAAGCCCAAGTGCGAACACGGTGTGCGACACCAGATTCAGCGCCCGGATCAGCATCGGGTTGGGCCGCTTCGAGGCCGCCCAGCCGGCGCCCATGCCGGGTGCCAGCAGGAACCAGCCGGCGCCGACGGTGACGATGCCGAGGATGAAGGCCGGCAGGAATGTCGGCGCGGCAAGCCAGCCCGCTCCGGCCAGCACCACCAGGATGATGCCGTAGACGATGCCGACAAAATAGTGAAAGGCCC
>NZ_RZPH01001019.1:0-2104 GCF_004022825.1 Mesorhizobium sp. M7A.F.Ca.CA.004.04.2.1 | reverse complement strand
GCTGACGAAGGCGCTCCCCTTGACGTAAAACCGCAGCGGGCGATCGGCATCCTTTGTAATGCCGATCCGGACGCCTTGGGCGATGTCGCCGGCTTGATGCTCGTCGGTTGCCAGCCATAGCGGGCCTTTGCGGCAAAGATCGAGCCCGTCGAGCGAACGATCGATCCGCAACGCCTGGGCCAGCCTTCCCGGTCCTCGCGCCAGGTCGCGCAGGCGCTCGACGCCGCGGTTGAGCCGCATGATCGCAATGCCCTCGAGTGGCTCGAGCGCCCTGATCAGCACGCCGGTTCCGACCCCCGGCATCTCGCTCGAGACATTGAGCATGTAGGAGATGCCGTAGGCGAGATAGACATAGGCGTGCCCGGGTTCGAGAAACAGCGAACGGTTGCGCGGGGTCATCCCCCGGTAACCGTGTCCGGCGGCGTCACCGGTCACATAGGCCTCGGTCTCGACGATGCGGCCGCTGGCGATGCCTTCAGGCAGCTCGCGCACCACGAGTTTGCCAACGAGGGTGCGGGCAAGGGATGCCGTATCGTCGGGCAGCTCGGAACGCGTGAGCGGGCGGTAGATGACCATGCTCAGCGCGGCGACGATTTGGCGGCGGGCGAGGAGTGATCCAAGGCGGAGCCTGTCGCCAGATACTCCATATCAGATACCCTTGGACATCGCCGTCTCAAGCAGCCGCCATGATCCCGGCATAAGTGCCGAAATCGACATTGCCGCCGGACAGCACCACGGCAATGCATTTGCCGGACAGCTCGATCTCGCCCGATGACAGTGCCGCCAGCGCCACACAGCCGCCGGGCTCGACCACCAGCTTGAGATAGGCCATGGCGTCGCGCATCGCCTGCGCCGCCGCCTGGTCCGAGACGGCGATGCCACCGGTGAGATTCCTGCGGTTGATCTCGAAGGTGATCACGCCAGGCTCGGCGGTCAGCAGCGCGTCGCAGATCGAACTATGGCCGGGCTCGTTCGAAACCCTTGCACCGGCGGCCAGCGACCGGCGGGTGTCGTCGAAATGCTCGGGCTCGACCGCCCAGACCGCCGTGTTCGGCGAGGCATCCTTGACGGCAACGGAGATGCCACTCGACAAGCCGCCGCCGCCGCAGGGGACGATCACCGCGTCGAGGTCGACGCCAAGCGCTTTTGCCTGGCGCATCAATTCGAGGCCGATCGTGCCCTGGCCGGCAATGATGGCCGGATCGTCGAAAGGCGGCACCAGCACCATGCCTCTTTCCATGTAAGGACGGATCACGGTCATGCGGTCGTCGCGAAAGCGGTCGAACGGGACCACCTCCGCGCCCATCTTGCGCACATTGGCAATTTTCATCGCCGGCGCGTCTGAAGGCATGGCGATCACCGCCTTGACGCCGAACATCGCGGCCGAGGCGGCGACGCCCTGCGCATGATTGCCCGATGAGAAAGCGACGACGCCTCGGCTGCGCTCCTCCGCGCTGAGCGACGACAGCTTGTTGTAGGCGCCGCGGAACTTGAACGAGCCGGTACGCTGCAGCGTCTCCGGCTTGAACAGGATGCGGCCCCCGAAGCGTCTGTTCAGCTCCTGCGATTCGATCAAGGGGGTTTCGATGATCAAGCCGGAGAGACGCGCGGCGGCGGCGTGGATGTCGGCGATGCCGGGAAGGGTGGTCATGGTGGGTCCTGTGGGAAGATGTTGCCCTTCATGATGCCCGCAAAGGGAGGTGGCGCACCATGGGAAAAATGTGACCGTTACAAAGTTTAGCGAGTCATGATCGGCGTTTGCGCCGCCCCTCATCTGGCTGCCGCCATCTTCTCCCCGTAAACGGGGAGAAGGACGCTGTCGCCTTTGGTTTCGCCAATCTTCAGCGTTGCAAGGGGGTGCGGCGCTTCCCGCCAGCTTCTTTCTCCCTGTTTACGGGGAGAAATGCCCGGCAGGGCAATGAGGGGGCAGCGCCGAGATCGGCCAAATTGGCCACCCAATCTAGCCAAGCAAAGTCCTCTGCCTCTTGCCCCCACCCAGCTTGCGCCAGTTGTTGAAACGGTGGCTGGCGGCGGCAAAGGATATCTTCATCTGCTGGGCGACCGAGTAGCGCGACTTGCCCTCGTCGAACATGCGGTAGCAGCA
>NZ_RZPH01001018.1:0-2113 GCF_004022825.1 Mesorhizobium sp. M7A.F.Ca.CA.004.04.2.1 | reverse complement strand
CTTCCGGCACTCCGCATGCAACCGAGATCGTCGTCAGGGACGGCGAAACGATCGGCGGCCTGGCGCAGCGCTACAAGGTGCCGTCCGACGTGATCATGAAGGTCAACGGGCTGAGCGCGACCAAGGGGCTGAAGACCGGCCAGAAGCTGGTCATCCCGGCCTACGCCTATTCGAGCAAGAGCGAGCCGAAGCTCGCGGATGCCAAGCCGGCGAAAGACACCAAGCACAACCTGCCGGCCACTGCGCCGGACAAAGTCGCCGTCCTGCCGCAGCAGCCGAAGCCTAGGGAGGGCAAATCCACCGCTCAGGTCGATACGTCGGCCGCCGCGAGCCAGCCCAAGGAGCCCAAGCCGCAGGTAGCCGCGGCCAAGGCGACCAATGCAGCTGGCACCTATACGGTTCAGTCGGGCGACACGCTTTCCTCGATTGCCAGGAAAACCGGTGTCGGAGTCGTTGCCATCAAGCAGGCCAACGGCATGCAGGATGGCTTGCTCAAGATCGGCCAGACCCTGAAGGTGCCGGCGGGTGGAACCGCGACCGTCGCCGCCGCCAAACCGGCCAAGGTCGATCCGGTGACGACGGCCACGACGCAGCCCGCGGCAAAGACCACGCCGTCGGAAACGCTGGCGTCCTACACGCCGCCGAAGAAGGATTCGAAGGTCATCCAGCAGGCCGAGGCCGACGATGCCGTCGCGCCTGACGCCACCGGCATCGGCAAGATGCGCTGGCCGGTGCGCGGTCGCGTGATCTCCGGTTTCGGCTCCGGCAAAGACGGCGTCGACATCGCCGTGCCCTCGGGCACACCGGTCAAGGCAGCCGAGAACGGTGTCGTCATCTATGCCGGCGACGGCCTCAAGGAATTCGGCAACACGGTGCTGGTGCGCCACGAGAATGGCCTGGTCACCGTCTACGGCCACGCCAGCTCGATCGAGGTGCAGCGCGGCCAGAAGGTCAAGCGCGGCCAGGAAATCGCGCTGTCGGGCATGAGCGGCACGACGGACTCGCCGAAGCTGCACTTCGAAGTGCGCAAGAACTCGGCCCCGGTCGATCCCTCGGGTTACCTCGAATAGAAGAAAAAAAGCAATTTGCGGGCCGTCTGACCTCCAGTCCGGCCCGCCGGCTCAGCCCGTTCCGAAAGGAGCGGGCTTTTTCAGTTTCAACGCGACGCGCCAGTCTTCAAGCTTCAAAGATGATCACGCAGAGTGTCGGCGATCATGACGTCAAGGCCGCTGGCCTTGATTCCGAGAAGCGTCTCCGCGTCGGAGGAATCGACCAGCAAGGGATTGTCGAAGAGATAGCTCATCTCGATGAGTTCATGCATGCCCAATGCTTCCATTTCGGGGATGGAATAGGAACGTGTTTCTGGAATTTCACGGTGAAGCATTGCCGCCGTCGTCAGGATGAGTTCCCGGGGTGAGGCGTGTTGCGATGGAACATGGAACGCCCGTCGCCATTTGCCCGTGTAGCGGGAAGCGGCGACCAGCGTCCTGGCCACGTCCTTCGTGAAGGACCAGGCATGAGTCGCGTCGAGGTTTCCAATGAAAGCAGTCGGCTTCCCCTCGATTATGGAGGGCAGCGCGACCAGTGAGAAAGAGCTGATCGCGCCATGTCCAAGATAATCGCTGGACCGCACTTCGACTGCCGGCACGTCCGCACGGACCGCCCGCTGCCACATGATCGTGCGGGCGGTCCCTTTCTTCGAAGTCGGATCCAGAGACAGGTCGGAGTGAAGCGGGCTATCGGCATGTTTCCCATAGCCATAGAGGTTTCCGAGAACCACAAGCTTCGCGCCGACCGCTTCCGCGGCACGCACGGTGCCGTCGATGATTGGGAAGAAGTCGGTCGGCCACCGGTGATAGGCGGCCATGGCACACATGAAAATGGCGTCGGCGTTTCGGCAGATACGCGCCAGTTCAACGGCATCGGTGGCATCGGCCTGCACCGCCCGGACGTTCCGCAACGCGTTTGAGCCGACACTCCGGCTCGTGAGAACGACGTCATGTCCTTCTTCGCCCAGAAGGCGCGCGGTCTCGTGCCCGACCGGGCCTGCTCCGACAACTACATAAAAACTCATGGCTAACCTCTCGTCCAAGCTCGATGGAGAGGCGTAGGT
>NZ_RZPH01001017.1:0-2114 GCF_004022825.1 Mesorhizobium sp. M7A.F.Ca.CA.004.04.2.1 | reverse complement strand
GCGCTGAGGGATGTTGTTGGTGAAGGCCAGCACGTTCTCGTGGTAGCTGTCGTTCCACCACATCGCCACTTCGACGGTGATCCCATCGCGCTCCGCCCGGATGGCGATCGGCTTGTCGATCAGCGGTTTCTTGACCCGATCGAGATATTTGACGAATTCCTCGAGGCCTCCATCATAGTGCAGTTCATGGCGCACGACGTCGGCGTGACGGGCATCGGTCAAAATGATGCGCACGCCGGAATTGAGGAAGGCAAGCTCGCGCAGCCGGTGTTCCAGCGTGCCAAAGTCGAATTCGACCATGGTGAAGGTCTCGGCCGACGGGAAGAAGGTGATCTGGCTGCCGCTGCGGCCCTCATAGGTGCCCGGCTGCTTGTCCTGCTCATAGCTGCCGGTCGCCTTCAGCGGCGCGTCGGCATTGCCATGCGTGAAACTCATCTCGAAGATCTGGCCGTTGCGGCGGATTTTCAGCTTCAGCCACGCCGACAGCGCGTTGACCACCGAGACGCCGACGCCATGCAGGCCGCCCGAGACCTTGTAGGAATTCTGGTCGAACTTGCCGCCGGCATGCAGCTGCGTCATGATCACTTCGGCCGCCGAAATGCCTTCTCCGGTGTGGATATCGGTCGGAATTCCGCGGCCATTGTCGATCACGGTGACCGAACCATCGGGGTTGAGCGTCACGGTGACGAG
This sequence comes from Mesorhizobium sp. M7A.F.Ca.CA.004.04.2.1, assembly GCF_004022825.1. Classification (NCBI taxonomy): domain Bacteria; kingdom Pseudomonadati; phylum Pseudomonadota; class Alphaproteobacteria; order Hyphomicrobiales; family Phyllobacteriaceae; genus Mesorhizobium; species Mesorhizobium sp. M7A.F.Ca.CA.004.04.2.1. The sequence goes on along the minus strand of NZ_RZPH01001017.1, from coordinate 1,424 downwards.
ATCGGCGTGACCGGCCAGCGCCTCGTCGATGGCGTTGTCGACCACTTCATAGACCATGTGATGCAGGCCCGAACCGTCGTCGGTATCGCCGATATACATTCCGGGGCGTTTGCGGACAGCATCCAACCCCTTCAAAACCTTGATGGAATCGGCGCCGTATTCGGCTTCAGCGCCGTTGTTGTTATCGATCTGATCGCTCATGAAAACCTGTTGTCTGGATGCCGCTTGCACGGCGCGAAAAACCCGCTCCGAATCGCGCCTCTGATATGCACTAGATATAGGCGCAAAAGGCGGTTTTTCCAAGGTTTGCAGGCATTTCACGGGGAATGAGCCGGCTGTCCATGGCAGCCTCCCGTCAGGCCCTATTTCACTTTGGCCAGCCGGTCCCTGAGAAACTTGATCATGAACTTGTATCGCGGCGCCAGCCGCCCGCTGCGGTCGAGCTCCAGCGTCATGTCCAGCGCCTGCGAAAGCACCGTCTTGGGGTTCTTGGCGACCTGAGCGTAGTCGATCATGGCAACCACCAGGTCGCGCTGCCAGGTGGCGTTGTTTGGGTCGGACCGGGCGAGCTTCTGGCGGATGTCGAGACTGTCCTGGAAAGCCTGCCGCGCGCCTTTGACGTCGCGCTGCTTGGCCTTGAGCATGCCGATCTCGGACAGGGTGATCGACAGGTCGCGTTGCCAGTCGGCATTGGCAGGGTCGAGCTTGGCCAGCCGGTCGGCGATAGCGAAACTGTCTGTATAGGCCTTGAGCGCTCCGGCGCGGTCGCCCTGAATCGCCAGAATGCCGGCGACCTTTTCCAGGCTGACCGAAAGGTCACGTTGCCAGTCGGCGTTGGCAGGGTCACTGGCCGCCAGCATGCGGGCTATAGAGAGGGCTTGCCTATAGGCGGCGAGGGCTGCCGGCCAGTCCTCTTGATCGCTCAGCGCATTGCCCATCTTTGCGTTGCCGACAGACAGGTCGCGCTTCAACTCACTGTTGTCGGGGTCGCGGCCCGCTAATTGTTCGACGATCGCATGGCCCGCTTTATAGGACGCGAGTGCGCCCGCCGCATCGCCGCGCTCGCGCTTGAGGTCGCCGATCGTATCATGGCTGACCGACACATCGCGCTGCCGTTCGGCATCCTGCGGCTTCTTTTCGGCCAATGCCAATCGGATATTCAGGCTCTCCTCGTAGGCCATCTGGGCGTTGTCCAACTGGCCGGCGGTACGCGCCAGTGCACCGATCTCGTCATAGCTGATGGTCAGGTCGCGCTGCAGTTCGGCGCGCTCCGGCTCGTTGTCGGCAAGCTGCTTCTTGACCGACAAGCCTTCCTGGTAGATCTGCGAGGCCCCAGCCAGATCGCCTTGCGTCACAAGCACATTGCCGATCTTGTCGTCGGCCATGGCGAAGTCGCTGAACCATGACAGCCGATCGGGTTCGGC
>NZ_RZPH01001016.1:0-2115 GCF_004022825.1 Mesorhizobium sp. M7A.F.Ca.CA.004.04.2.1 | reverse complement strand
CGCCACGACCAGCGCGTCCGGCGAAAAGGCACGGATGCGCTGGAACGCCACCTCGAGCGCCTCGAGAAACGCCGCGTCGTCGGATTTGCGCGGCAGCGGCAGGTTGAAATTGTAGCCGAGGCCTGGCCCTTCGCCGCGCTCGTCGGCATGGCCCCAGAAGAACGGATAGAAGCGCACGGGATCGGCATGCAGCGAGACGGTCAGCACATCCGGCCGTGCGTAGAAGATGCCTTGCGTGCCGTTGCCGTGATGCAGGTCGACATCGAGGATCGCCACCCGTGCGGCCTGCTTACGCAGAACCTGCGCCGCGACGGCCGAGTTGTTGATGAAACAGAAGCCGCCGGCGACATCGGCAAAGGCGTGGTGACCGGGCGGGCGGCATAGCGCGTAGGCGGCCGGTACGCCTGACATCACCGCCTCGGCCGCATCGACCGCGGTCCAGGCGCTCCACAGCGCGCTTTGCCAAGTCTCGCCCGAGATCGGGCAAGCGGTGTCGGCCATATGGTAGCCGGCCTGGCCGACTGCCGAGGCCGGATACGAGCCGTTGCGCGCGATCGGATGGATGTTGGGGATCACTTCGGCCGAAGCACCCTCGATGCGCTGCCAGCGCGCGTAGATATGCTCGAGGAAATCCAGATATTCGGGCGTATGCACCGCCGCGACCGGACCGAGCCCATGATTGCGAGGCCGCTCGATCGTGCAACCCGCAGATAATGCGCCGGCTAACAATCTCTCGACGCGCTCCGGCTGTTCCGGATTGGGCTGTGCCGCACCGCTTGACAGGAAGGCCTTGGGGTCGTGACGCTTTTGTTCCTCGGCATAGAAGGCTTTCATTTGTGATCCCCGTTTTCCGGCGCGTCGGCGAAGGCAAAGAAGGCCTCGCCGATGATTTTTTGGGTCTGCTCATAGCTCGACCAGGCGATGCCCAGCCTTTCGTAGAAAGTCTTGGCGCCTTCATTGTCGGTGTCGACCGACAGCCGGAGATAGACGCCGCCTTCGTTCCGGCACTGCGCCGCAACATGCCGCAACAGCCGCTCGCCGATCTTGCGGCCGCGAAACCGGTCCTCGACATAGAGGTCCTGCACATAGACGCCAGGCCGCCCCATCCAGGTCGAAAAGATCGGGAAATGCAGGCAAAGCCCGGCAAATTCCCCGCCGACTTCGGCGATCAGGGTCGAAAAGGCGGGTTTTTCGCCAAAGCCGTACGTTCTGAGATCGTCCGGCGTCGAGAAGATCTCCTCGGGCGCGCCGATATGCGTGCCGAGCTTCAGGATCGCCGCGTGGATGGTTTCGACGTCTTCGATCCGGCCGGGGCGTAAGAGGACGTCATTGGATGTTGGATTGATCACGGTCGTCTCTCAAAACGCCACCCGGTCGCCGCCCTTGAGCGCCAGCATGTCGCGCGCTTCGGTTGGCGTTGCAACCTCCAGAGACAGCCCGTCGAGAATGCCACGGATGCGGCGCACCTGGTCGGCATTGGATTTCGCCAACTGGCGGCCATCATAGAGACTGTCTTCCAGCCCGACCCGGACATTGCCGCCCATCGCCGCGGCGATCGAAATCAGCGGCATCTGCTGGCGGCCGGCGGCCAGCACCGAGAACTGGTAGCTGTCGCCGAACAATTTGTCGGCGATCCGCTTCATATGGACGAGGTTCTCCGGGTCGGCGCCGATGCCACCAAGAATGCCCAGCACGAACTGAATGAACAGCGGCCCCGACACCAGACCCCGGTCGCGGAAATGCGCCAGCGAATAGAGATGGCCGACATCGTAGCATTCGAATTCGAAGCGCGTGCCGCAGCCCTTGCCCAGCCGCTCCAGCACGCCCTCCATGTCGGCGAAGGTGTTCTTGAAGATGGTGTCGCGCGTCGCTTCGAGCAGCTTGGGTTCCCACTCGTGCTGCCATTCCCTTGGCTTGTCGAGCATCGGGAACAGCGCGAAATTCATCGAACCCATGTTGAGCGAGCACATTTCGGGTTCAGCCCGCAAAGGGGCTGCCAGCCGCTGATCGAGCGTCATCAGCGACGAGCCGCCGGTGGTGATGTTGATCACCGCATCGGTCGCCTGTTTGATGCGCGGCAGGAACTGCATGTAGACGTCCGGATCGGCGGGCGGG
>NZ_RZPH01001015.1:0-2123 GCF_004022825.1 Mesorhizobium sp. M7A.F.Ca.CA.004.04.2.1 | reverse complement strand
ATCCTCGGCACTTCGCCCGACATGATCGATCTCGCCGAAGACCGCGACCGCTTCCAGAAGCTGCTGCACAAGCTCGGCCTCAGCCAGCCGAAGAACGGCATTGCCTATTCGGTCGAGCAGGCCCGCCTTGTCGCCGGCGAGCTCGGCTTCCCCTTGGTGGTGCGCCCGTCCTATGTGCTGGGCGGCCGCGCCATGCAGATCATCCATGACGAGGGCATGCTGCAGACCTATCTGCTCGACACCGTGCCCGGCCTGGTGCCGGAGGACATCAAGCAGAAATACCCCAACGACAAGACCGGCCAGATCAACACGCTGCTGGGCAAGAACCCGCTGCTGTTCGACACCTATCTCTCCGGCGCCATCGAGGTCGATGTCGACTGCCTGTGCGACGGCAAGTCGACCTTCGTCTCCGGCATATTGGAGCACATCGAGGAGGCCGGCATCCATTCGGGCGACAGTGCCTGCTCGCTGCCGGTGCACTCGCTGCCTTCCGAACTGGTCGACGAGCTGGAGCGCCAGACGGCAGCGCTTGCCCGCGCTCTCAATGTCGGCGGGCTGATGAACGTGCAGTATGCGATCAAGGATGGCACGGTCTATGTGCTGGAGGTCAACCCGCGCGCATCGCGCACCGTGCCCTTCGTTGCCAAGACCATCGGCCGGCCCATTGCCAAGATCGCCGCCCGCATCATGGCCGGCGAAAAACTGGAAGACGCCTTCGCCCATTACGGCGCCATGCCCGACCCCAGAAACCCCGGCCACATCGCGGTCAAGGAAGCGGTCTTCCCCTTCGCCCGCTTCCCCGGCGTCGACATCCTGCTCGGCCCGGAAATGCGCTCGACCGGCGAGGTCATGGGTCTCGACCGCGATTTCGCGCTCGCCTTCGCCAAGAGCCAGTTAGGGGCCGGTGTCGACCTGCCGCGTTCCGGCACGCTGTTCGTCTCGGTGCGCGACGAGGACAAGAAAGGCATATTGCCGGCGGTCAAGCGCCTTGCCGGCCTCGGCTTCAAGGTCCTGGCCACCTCGGGCACCGCCCGCTTCCTCGCCGAAAACGGTGTCGACGCGCAGAAGATCAACAAGGTCCTGGAAGGCCGCCCCCACATCGAGGACGCCATCCGCAACCGACAGGTGCAGATCGTCTTCAACACGACGGACGGCCAGAAGGCCGTGTCGGACTCGAAGTCGCTGCGCAGGGCGACGCTGATGCAGAAGGTGCCGTATTACACCACGTTGTCGGGTGCGGCTGCGGTGGCGGAAGCGATTGCTGCGCTGAAGGCGGGGAGCCTCGAGGTCAGGCCGCTGCAGGAGTATTTTGCGTGAGAACAGGGAGAAGCTGCCGTAGGCAGATGACGGAAGCCCGCACGGGTGATCGTAATCTGTTGGGGCCTCGCTGCGGCAGAGTTCAGCCAGAAACAGAATTGCATCGCCTCTATCGACGCGAAGGCGGCAGCAGTGGTGATCGAAAGCGGCAATCAGGGGCCCTGCACCAACGATAGCGAAGTCAAAAGAAACGTGTTATTCAGCCCCCTAGGGCATAACTAGGGGGCTGACGATATGACCATACCTACCAATGATCCGTTTATATTATTAATTACAATAATACTTTCGATATCGACAGTTGTGGCGGTTTTAGATTTTGTTGGATTTCTTCCTGGATTTATATCCAAGTGGTTAAATCGAAATAAGCTGGCTTCAACCCTAGACGTTCTGCGCGAAATGGGGATCGAAGGAAGGGTCGTCAAAAGAAGAACAATTTCAAGCTTATTTCATTCTTTTTACAACAAAGAAGATCTGTACTCTGGGACCATACGGGATTTAAATTCGATAAAAATTTCCAAGAAGGTTTCGGTTGGTAGCGTTAATTCAACTCAGTCTAATGGATTTATTGATCTGATGGGCGCAACGACCTCTTCGGAGGTTGCTGAGCGCTACGCTAAACGCCTCGTCACTTTTTGGCGAGAAAAATTGAATAACGACGCAGAACTCAAGAATTTCGAATTTTCCTTTATAGTTGCTCCTAAGAGCGGAAGTCCATTCATTGCCTACGAAATGTCTAAAATACTGAACCTCCCCTTGGTTGTGCACAACTCGAAGCCAAAATTCGAAATAGACCCTGCTATGTTCTC
>NZ_RZPH01001014.1:0-2129 GCF_004022825.1 Mesorhizobium sp. M7A.F.Ca.CA.004.04.2.1 | reverse complement strand
GGGTGGCTGCGAAGTGCGGTTACCGGGAAGTGGTGAAGACCACCTATCACGACACTCCGACCATCCTGCTGGCGCGGTGACCTGAGCCGCGGGCTGACAGCTGCCGGCGCCGGCATGATGGCGCCTGTCGCCAGCAATGATGACGAGGCGGGCCGCGCCAAGAACCGCTGTGGCCTGGTCAAATTGACTTGAGCGGGGCTTCCAACGAGGACGTGTTCTACGGCATGGCGTCCGCTGCCAGGCTTGCCCGCTCGAGCATGGAGGCGTCCTCGCCGAAGGCGCGGGTGGCGCGGGCCGCCGCCTCGAGCAGCGGACGCTTCATGCGCTGCAGAAATGCCGCGTCGACGCGCGTGCTGGGTCCAGCCAGGGTCAAGGCGCCGAGCAGGACGCCTCCCGGGCCGAACACCGGCGCCGACACGCCCCCCGTCTCAGGGTCCCGGTCGCCCACGGCGAGGCAGTTGCAGGTCTCGCGGATGGTCTCGTACGGTTCGCCCTGCTGGCCCGAAAACGCTGCGAGCACGCGGCCTCCCGAGCCGAGCAGCAAAGGCAATACGTCGCCTTCGCGTATCGTGTAGCGGATCGGGTGCTTGGATTCGACGCGGTAAAGACAGGTGCGGACATCGCCCGAGCGAACATAGAAGGCAACGCTCTCCCAGCTTCGCTCGGAAAGATCGCGCATGATCGGCAGCAGGATATCGACCGCCACGACCGAACGCTGGTAGAGCGCACCGAGCCGAAAGGTCGCGGGTCCGACGCGGTAGCGTCCATTGTCGAGGCGCTCGAGCAATCGTCCGCGCATGAGGGAATTCGCAAGCCGCAGGATGGTGCTCTTGTAGAGGCCGGTGCGCGCCGCGATTTCGGCCAGGCTGAGCGACCGGTCATCCGTGGTGAAGGCATCGAGGATGGCAATGGCCCGATCAAGCGCGGCAACACCGTCCGCCGAGGTGCGATCTATTTCCCCATCTGCCGATTTGCTTGGCGAGTCCATGGTGGTTCCAGTTTGAAGAAAGCCGAGCGACGCGACTCTGTCGCGCCGCCAAATCGTTCTGTCCAGTAGAATATCGTTTCCGTTGACAGAACTCCGTAACATCTGCTTGAAATCGATGACGGGTCTGGATGCAGGCGCGTTTTGGCGGGCACCGGAGGAGGTGTCGTGATTTGGAGGAATCCCCATGCTGAACAGACGCAGATTTTTGATGAGCACCGCAGCCGTGGGTGCCGGGCTGATGACGTCGCATCTTTCTCCCGCTTACGCCGAAGGCGCGCCCCAGATACAGCTCTTCGTGCCTGCCGCACCGGGTGGCGGCTGGGACCAGACGGCGCGCACGATCGACCAGGTGCTGCGCAGTGAAAAGCTGATCTCGGGTTCGCAGATCACCAATGTCGGCGGCGCCGGCGGCACTGTCGGGCTGCCGCAATTCATCAGCCAGTGGAACGGCAAAGGCAATTCCCTGATGGTTGCCGGCATGGTCATGGTCGGCGCCATCATTGCCAACAAGGCCGCGAACAATCTGACGCAAGTCACCCCGATCGCCCGCCTCACCGGCGAGTTCGAGGCCCTGGTCGTGCCGGCGGAGTCACCGTTCAAGACGGCCGCTGATTTCGTCGCCGCGCTCAAGGCCGATCCGACAAAGGTTCCCGTCGCCGGCGGCTCCGCCGGCGGCTCGGATCACATCTTGTTCGGCTTGATTGCCAAGACGGTCGGCGTGCCGGCGACAAACCTGTCCTACGTGCCGTTCGCCGGCGGCGGTGAGGCGTTGTCGGCGCTGCTCGGCAACCAGGTCGCGGCCGGCATCTCCGGCTTTGGCGAGTTCTCCGAGCAGGTCAAGGCGGGCGCGCTGCGGCTGCTCGCCATCTCGGCTGACAAGCGTCAGGACGGCATCGACGCACCGACGATGAAGGAAGCCGGCATCGATGTCGAACTGTTCAACTGGCGCGGCGTCTTCGCACCGCCCGGCGTTTCCGACGCCGACAAGGCGGCGATGGTCACAATGATCGAGACCATGGCCAAGAGCGATGCATGGGCAACCGAATGCAAAAACCGCAACTGGACGCCCATCCTTTTGACTGGCGACGACTACGCAAAATTCCTCACCGAGGACACGGCCCGCATCACCGCGATCCTCAAG
>NZ_RZPH01001013.1:0-2133 GCF_004022825.1 Mesorhizobium sp. M7A.F.Ca.CA.004.04.2.1 | reverse complement strand
AGGATCCGGCAGGCGCCGGCGCATCTCGAACCGCCCGGCGACGGACCGGTCCTGCTCTTGCTGGGGTTGCATCTCGACTGGTATCGGCCATCCTTGCGCCAAGTCAAATCTAGCAGACCCGGGGCCGGAATCAAAAGCGCCCGGCTTTTGGCCGGGCGCTCCTCGTCCCCACTTCAAGGGAAATGGTCAGGCGCCGCGCATCAAGCAGCCGCCGGCAAGCACGATGAAAGCAATAAGAACAATCCACACCGATGCGAGTGGAATGAACGCAAGAACGCCAAGCGCGGCGAGTGCGCCGATGATGGCGATAACAACGGAAATGATAAAAACGATCTGCGTAGGTGCGCTAAGATTCATGTGTGGCTCCTCCTACATGATTCGAACAGCGGCATTCTATCAGGGCGCGTGATCACACACCAATCAGGGCGCGCAGCGGGTTCGCCGGGTCGGCCAGCAGCTTCACAGCAAGCGCCAGGCACACGATCACCAGCAGCGGCTTGATCAGTTTCGCGCCGATGCGCATGGCCAGGCTGGCGCCGACGCGGGCGCCGATGAACTGGGCAACGCCCATCATCAGGCCAATCTTCCAGTAGACGACGCCGAAGGCCGCGAAGACGATGAAGCCGCCGATGTTGGAGGCGAAGTTGAGCAGCTTGGTATGCGCCGTCGCCTTGAGCACGCCATAGCCGGCAAGCGCCACGAAGGCCAGCATGTAGAAGGAGCCTGCGCCCGGTCCAAACAGGCCATCGTAGAAGCCGATCGCGGGCACAAGGATCAGTCCGAATAGGAAGGGCGACAGCCGCTCGGCGCGATCGATGTCGTTCATGTTGGGCTTAAACGCGAAGTAGAGCGCGATGGCGATCAGCACGATGGGCAGGGCAGCCCGCAGAATGTCACCCGGCACGATCGTCGCCAGCAAGGCGCCGATGGCGCTTCCGACAAGGGCCAGAAGCGCCGACGGCAATTGCCGGCGGAGGTCCACATGACCCTTCGATGCGTAGTGGATGGTCGCCGAGCCCGAGCCGAACATGCCTTGCAGTTTGTTGGTGGCGAGCGCCTGGACCGGCGTGAAGCCGGCAAGCAGCAGCGCCGGCACGGTGATCAGCCCGCCGCCGCCGGCGATCGAATCGACAAAGCCCGCGGCAAAGGCGGCGAAGGCGAGCATGGCGACGGTCTGGATGCTAAGGTCGATCATCTGATGTATGGCGGTGTCCGGCCGGCTGAAATATCGGGCGTTCGACCACGGCCGCCCTGTTTGCGCAAGGTCGATTCCGCGCTACCTCTATCCAAGCGCATCGCGCTTGGATTTGTATTTGTGTGGTTAACCCGGAAAGAGGCTCCTGATGGCATTCGCATTGCTGGACCAGATACGTCAGATATTCGACGGCGACCCGGGTGTGCGCAAGGTGGCGGACGATCCGGTCCTGTCGGCGGAACTGCTGATGTTGTTTCGCATGATCCTGGCCGACGGGTCTGTCAGCGAGAGCGAGATGGTTGTCTTCCGGCGCATCTGCAAGGACGCCTTCGGCATTGCGGAAAGCAGTATCGACAGCGTCATCGAATATCTCAACGAGTTCGGCTACGAGACCAACGGCTCGCAGGCGATTGCACTGTTCCGCGACCTCGATGTCGAGCGGCGCCGGCAATTGGCCAAACATATGGCGGAGATCGCCAAGGCGGATTCGCAACTTGCCGAGAGCGAGATGCGCCTTCTGCGCCGCACGCTCGACCTGCTCGACATCAGCCCGGTCGATGTGGTGAAGCCGCAGGAGTGATTGGACGCCTTCTCTCCTGATCAGCCTTGCTCTCGCAGCCGCTTCGCGATTGCCCGGTGCAAGTCAGGAGCGGCGGTGACAAGCGCCTTGGCAGCCTCGGACTGCGGGTGGTCGAGCACCGCGTTCGTCTTGCCGCGCTCGACGATCTTGCCGTCATGCATGACCAGCACCTCGTCCGTGATGGCGCGGGCGACGGTCAAATCATGGGTGATGAAGAGATAGGCGATGCCGAGCTTCTGGTTGAGCTCGGCGAACAAATCGAGGATTTGGGCGCGGATCGAGACGTCGAGCGCCGAAACCGGTTCGTCGGCGACGACCAGCTTGGGGCGGGGGATGACGGCGCGGGCGCTCGACAGGC
>NZ_RZPH01001012.1:0-2136 GCF_004022825.1 Mesorhizobium sp. M7A.F.Ca.CA.004.04.2.1 | reverse complement strand
TACCCGAACAGACGCGGACGAAGGCAATGCGGTCGCGGTGATTGGGATCCATGTTGGCCTGGATCTTGAAGACGAAGGACGTCATCTTCTCTTCGGTCGCCTCGACCTTGCGGGTGTCCGCCTCCTGCGCGCGCGGCGGCGGTCCAAAAGCGCCGAGTGCCTCGATCAGGTCGCGCACGCCATAATTGCGCAGCGCCGAACCGAAATAGACCGGCGTCAGATGGCCCTCGCGGAAGGCTTCTATATCAAGGGGTCTGCACGCTTCTCGCGCGAGCTCCAGTTCCTCGATGAAGGCTTCGCGCTCGTTTTCCGGCAGCAGGCCGGCGACGCGGTTGGAATCGGGACCGTTGACCGGCGTGCGTTCTTTCTCCGCGTCGCCCCCGCGCACGGCATTCAGCGCCAGATGATAGGTGCCGGCAAAATTCTTGCCGCGGCCGATCGGCCAGGTGACGGGGGCAGTATCCAGCGCCAGCTTCTGTTCGATCTCGTCCAAAATCTCGAACGGATCGCGGCTTTCGCGGTCCATCTTGTTGATGAAGGTGATGATCGGAATGTCGCGCAGCCGGCAGACTTCGAACAGTTTCAGTGTGCGCGGCTCGATGCCCTTGGCGGCATCGATGACCATGACCGCCGAGTCGACCGCCGACAGCGTGCGGTAGGTGTCGTCGGCGAAATCCTCGTGGCCGGGCGTGTCGAGCAGGTTGAAGACATTGTCCTCATACTCGAAGGTCATCACCGAGGTGACGACCGAGATGCCGCGCTCGCGCTCGATCTTCATCCAGTCGGACCGCGTCTGGATCTTGTCCTTCTTGGCCTTGACCTCGCCGGCGAGCTGGATGGCGCCGCCGAACAGCAGCAGCTTTTCGGTGAGCGTCGTCTTGCCGGCGTCCGGGTGCGCGATGATCGCGAAGGTGCGGCGGCGTGCCACTTCTTCTTCTATTGCTTCGGGCATTCTCTGGGATTTCCGTGTGACAGGCCGGGCTTCTAGCAGCGCAGTGCCGGCCTGTCGACCGGTCCGGCGGCTCGGGCGCTGCTGATCGCCGCCTCACCGTCAGAGCATACAGCTCAGTCGTGCTGTGGCTCCGGCCAGTGCATTGCCGCATATTTTACGCTGCGCGATGTTGGCAAGCGGCTGCCGGGATGGCACTGGATGAACATCCCTCCGGATGACGAGGCAGAGGAGCAAGCATGACTGCGGCGAAACAAGTAATCGTCATCGGCGCCGGCATCATCGGTGCCTCCACCGCCTGGCATCTGAGCAGAGCGGGTGCGCAAGTGACGGTGATTGCCGACAGTGCTGCCGGTGGGGTGGCGACGCCAAATTCGTTCGCCTGGATCAACGCCAGCTGGGGCAATCCGGAGCCCTATTTCCGGCTGCGCACCCGCGCCATGGCCGAATGGTCGCGGCTGGCGCAGGACCTGCCCGACCTGCCGCTGAGCTGGTGCGGCGGCCTGTGCTGGGACTTACCGGCGGCCGACATGGAAACCTACGCCACGGAACATTCCGCCTGGGGCTATGGCATCAGCCAAGTCGACCGCGCCGGTGCAGCGCGCATCGAGCCCAATCTCACCGAGCTTCCGGATTTTGCCCTGCATGTTGCCGAAGAAGGTGTCGCAGAGCCCGTGGCCGCCGTCCGTGCCCTATTGGCAGACGCGAAGCGACATGGCGCGAAGACCATCTCCAGCACGGTGACGGCCCTGGTCCAGACCGGCGGCAGGATCACCGGTGTCGACACATCGCATGGCCTGATTGCATCGGACGAGGTGGTGGTCGCGGCCGGCGTTGGCTCGCCGGAGATCGCCGCGACCGCCGGGATCAACCTGCCGATCGAAACGCCGCCCGGCCTGATCGTCCATTCGCGACCGCACGAAAAGCTGCTCAACGGGCTGGTGCTGGCCGAGCGGCTGCACATGCGCCAGACGGCGGAAGGCCGCATCATCGCCGGCTCGGATTTTGGCGGAGCCGATCCGGGCATGGATGCCGAAGCCACCGCCCACGCCCTGTTTGCGGCCATGAAGGCCATGCTGCGCGACAGCGATGGGTTGGAACTCGATTTCCACACGGTCGGCTACCGGCCGACGCCGATCGACGGCTTTCCGATCATTGGCCGCGCCGAGGGCTTGGACGGTGTCTAT
>NZ_RZPH01001011.1:0-2137 GCF_004022825.1 Mesorhizobium sp. M7A.F.Ca.CA.004.04.2.1 | reverse complement strand
GCTTAAGGGCAAGGACCAGCGCCCCGATATCGAGAAGGTGCTTTCGGACCTGCGCAAGCAACTGGCCGGCGTGGCGGGCATCGAGACCTACATGCAGCCGGTGCAGAATTTGAGGCTGGGCTCGCGGTCGTCGGCCAGCGCCTACCAGCTCGTGGTTCAGGGCCTTGATACCGGCCTGACCGATATTTGGGCGCAGAAACTGAACGACGCGATGGCTGCCGACCATGCGAACTTCACCGACGTCACCAGCGACCTGCAGAACAATGCGTTGCAGGCGACGCTGGTGGTGGATCGCGACAAGGCCGCCCAGCTCGGTATCGACACCGACACGTTGCGCTCCGCCCTCTATGGCGGGTTCGGCACCGACCAGGTTTCGACAATCTTCGGTTCGGCCGACAGCTACGAAGTCATCACCGAGCTCGATCCCAAGATCGAGTGGTCGCCCGAGCGGATGCTGGCCATCCAGATGAGGACGGCGAGCGGCAGTCTTGTTCCGCTCGGCGCCTTCGCCCGGGTCGATCGCACGGCCGGCGCCCTGACTGTCAACCAGCTCGGCCAGCTTCCAGCCGTGACCATCTCCTACAATCTGCCGCAGGGCGTGGCGCTGGGCGACAGCGTGACGCGCATCAATGCGCTCAAGGAGCAGATCGGCATGCCGACGGTGATCTCGACGACCTTTGCCGGCACGGCCAAGACCTTCCAGGATTCTCTTGCCAACCAGGGTTTTCTGGTCGGCGGCGCAATCCTGACCATCTATATCGTGCTCGGCATCCTCTACGAGAGCTTCATCCACCCGCTGACCATCCTTACCGGCCTGCCATCGGCCGTGCTGGGAGCGGTCGTTGCGCTGCGCTTCGCCGGCATGGATCTGTCTGTTATCGCGGTGATCGGCATCCTGATGCTGATCGGCATCGTCAAGAAGAACGGCATCATGATGGTCGACGTCGCGCTTGAACTGCGACGAGAAGGCATGTCGGCGACCGAGTCGATCCACAAGGCCTGCCTGATGCGGTTCAGGCCGATCATGATGACGACGCTGGCGGCACTGATGGGCACGTTCCCGATCGCGCTCGGCACCGGCGCCAGCGCCGAATTGCGCCAGCCGCTGGGCGTTGCCGTTGTCGGTGGCCTGCTTGCCTCGCAGGCGCTGACCCTGTTCGTGACGCCGGTGATCTATGTCTACATGGAGAATCTCTCGGGCTGGCTGGTCGGGCTCTGGTCGAAGCGCAAGGGCGAGACGGGCCCGGTCGAAGCGGGGGATCAGCCGTCGCTATTCAAGGCCAGGGAAGACATGCTGCCCGAACCGCAGCGGGCGGCGGCCGAATGATGTGACAGGGCCAGCGCCATGTGCCGTTGGCCCAAGCCGTTGCGCTTGCGGCGGCATCACTGGAAACGTAGTTTGCGGCCATGTCACACGATCATGACCACGACAACGACCTCGATCCGTTTGCCGCCCGCGTGCGCGCGCTGGAAACCATCCTCACTCAGAAGGGGCTGATCGATCCGGCCGCGATCGACGTCATCGTCGATACCTACGAGACGAAGATCGGCCCGCGCAATGGCGCCAGGGTGGTGGCGAAAGCCTGGAGCTATCCCGCCTATGCCGAATGGCTGAAGCGCGATGCGACGGCGGCGATCGCATCGCTCAGCTATACCGGCCGCCAGGGCGAGCACATGCAGGCGGTGTTCAACACCGAGGAGACGCACAATCTCGTCGTCTGCACGCTGTGCTCCTGCTATCCGTGGTCGGTGCTCGGCCTGCCTCCGGTCTGGTACAAGGCGCCGCCCTATCGTTCGCGCGCGGTGATCGATCCGCGCGGCGTGCTGGAAGAATTTGGACTCACGCTGCCGGCCGGGACAAAAATACGCGTCTGGGATTCGACCGCGGAGCTGCGCTATCTCGTCGTGCCGATGCGGCCTGAGGGCACCGAGGGCTGGAGCGAGGAGCGGCTGGCGGAGCTGGTCAGCCGTGATGCGATGATCGGGACCGGCCTGGCCCAAAGACCTGAAATAGAGGGGCAGCCGGCATGAACGGGCCGCACGATCTTGGCGGGCCGATGGGGGTCGGCCCCGGCGCGCCCGAAAAGGACGGGCCCTCTTTCCATGCCCGCTGGGGAAGGCGGGGGCTCCGCGCTAC
>NZ_RZPH01000100.1:0-10189 GCF_004022825.1 Mesorhizobium sp. M7A.F.Ca.CA.004.04.2.1 | reverse complement strand
ATCCAGGCATGCGAGAACTGGTGCATGAACAGCGGACCGCCATACAGCACGTCGTAGCCGTAGATGTTTTCCCACTGATAGGTCGCCGTCCAGCCCTCGTAGCTGTTGTCCGAGGTCGGGCTGTCGGGCGAAGCCATCGACAGGATGTAGAGGATCGTGGCTTCGTTGTAGCCCTCCCAGCCATAGTGGAGAAAGCCGCTCTTCGGCTTCCAGCCTTGTCGCAAGGTCGGGCTTGAGCCTTGTGCCCACCGCCAGTCGACGCGCCGGTAGAGCGCCTCGGCCAGTTGGCGGATTTCGGCTTCCTCGTCATCGTCACCGGAGAAATAGGCGCCCGCCACCAGCATGCCCGATATCAGCAATGCCGTATCCACCATCGACAGTTCGCAGCGCCAGACGCGCAGGCCGGTCCGCATATCGAGGAAATGGTAGTAGAAACCCTTGTGGCCGGTGACGTCGTCGCTATGGCCTTGCGGGCTGGCCGAGAAGAAGCGCAGCGCGGCCAGCGTCAGCTTCGCGGCGGCATCGCGCGCCATCCAGCCGCGCTCGACGCCGATCGGATAACTGGACAGCGCGAAGCCGACGACAGCGATGCTGGCCGGCGAATTCGGCCGCGACGTGTCGGCGACCAATCCGTTTTCGGGGTTCACGTTCTCGAGGAAATAGTCGAAGGCGGCGCGCTGATAGCGGTCCAGAAGCTCGTCGTCGGACAGCGCGGCAGGCTCGGCTCTAAGCAAAGGAAACAAGCGCCCGCCGGATGGTTGCAGCGTCCGTCAACCGCCAACCAGTTGCCCCGCATCGGCAGATCATCACGCATGCTGAACTGTCATGCCGCGTCATAGCTTTCCCGTATAGCTTTGTTGCGTCAACGTCGATTCGACGCCTGGGACTATACGCCCCTACGCTCCCGTTCGTTGCGTCGTCACGCGGAATTGAAACGCGTCCTGCCTCAGTAGGTGGCGCGGCCGCCGGAAACGTCGAACACGGCGGCGGTCGTGAACGAACACTCTTCCGAGGCAATCCAGCAGATCAGCGCCGCCACCTCTTCGACCTCGCCGAAGCGCGCCATCGGTATCTTGGACAGCATGAAGTCGATGTGCTCCTGGCTCATCTGCTTGAAGATAGCGGTGCGCACGGCCGCCGGTGTGACGCAATTGACCGTCACCTTGGTCTTGGCCAGTTCCTTGCCGAGCGACTTGGTCAGGCCGATCACCGCGGCCTTCGAGGTGCTGTAGGCCGAAGCGTTGGGATTGCCTTCCTTGCCGGCGATCGAGGCGATGTTGACGATGCGGCCATAGTTGCGCTCGAGCATGTGCGGCACGAGCGCCTTGTTGCAGTAGAAGACGCCGTTGATGTTGATGTCGATGACCTTCTGCCAATCCTCGGTCGAATAGTTCCAGGTCGTCATGTTCGGCCCGGTGATCGCCGCACTGGTGACCAGGATGTCGACACCGCCAAGCGCTTCGATCGCCGACTGCTTGGCGCGTTCCACGCCGGCCGCATCGGCGACGTCGATGGCAACACCGTGGAGGCCGGGAAGGGTGGCTTTGGCCTGTTCGATCTGAGCCGGATCGCGATCCCAGACTGAAACCCGTCCGCCCTCTTCGACAATCCTCTGAGCCACTGCCAGACCGATGCCTGAAGCGCCGCCGGTGATCACCGCCGCTCGACCGCTGAACCGCCCTGTAAAATTCATCGGCATCCTATTTTCCCGATCATCCCAACCCGATGGACGATGACGGCACGCGACCGCCATACCATCGACTGCGACTGTGCGGTCCCCATCAGGCGAGTTCAAGCCGGCATGCGAGGCCGATCGTCTGGGCCAATCCCGTTACCCGGGATTTCCCTCGAGCTCTCTGCCCAGCGCCTTCACCATCGCCACCAGCGCCGGTCCGATCTCGGCATGCGCGCGCTCTTCCGTGATGATCTCGCCGATGCCGCCGCAGGTGATGGCAACCAGCGGCGAGCCGTCACTCGGACGGAACGGCACGCCGACCGCATGAATATAGCTGTGCCAGGCGCCGAACGACGTCACATAGCCCTTGTCTGCATACTGGGCGATCGCATCGTCGATCGCCGCCCCGATCATCGCCGCCCTGTCCGGCTCGGCCTCCTGCAAAGCCTCCACAAGGCGAGCGCGCTCCTCAGGTGAAAGGGCCGCCGCATAGGCCAGCCCCATCGATGTCTTCCAGATCGGCAGGTAGGAGCCTGGATTGAGGCGCAGCGTGACAAGGCTCTCCGACCGGCAATTGGCCAGATAGACCATGTTGAGGCTGTCGCGCGTGCCGAGCGCCACCGCCGCACCGGTCAGGTCGGCCAGCGGCTGCATCAGCGGCCGGGCGACGTGAACGACGGCGCTGGAACTGAGCGCCGAATAGCCCAGCGCCACGGTGGCGGGTCCCAGGCTGTAGCGGCCAAGGTCCTTGTCGTAGAGGAGATAGCCGAGCGCGCTTAGCGTATAGGTGATGCGTGAAACCGTGGCCTTGGGCAGGCCGGTGCGGGCAATGATGTCCTGGTTGCCGAGTGAGGCATCGCCCGGGCGGAAGGCGCGCAGGATGCCGAGCCCGCGCACCAGCGACGACGAAAGCTGCGCGCCTTCGCCTTCAAGCTCCGTCTCGTCCCTGGTGGCTCGCTTGCGCACGCTGAGGTCTTTCTGGCGTCGTCGTCCGCCTGTCGGGCCAGCGTCGCCGGCGTTGTCTAAAAAATGAAATTAAATTCCATTTATATTGACAGGCGCTTTCCCCCACTGTCAATATGCTTCCCTCGATGGCATCTCCAAGCGCCCTGTGCCATCTTACGAAGCCCCTCCTTGTGAAGGTAGCCACGTGTCTCGCTATATTTTGCGCCGGCTTATCGCCATGCCGTTTCTGGTGCTCGGCATCGTCACCATCGCCTTCCTGATCACTACGGTGACCAAGGGCGATCCGCTGACCGCGATTGTCGCCGAACAGCAGATGAGCAACCCCGAAGTGGTGGCCGCCGCCAAGGCGCGCTGGGGTCTCGATCGTCCTTTGCCGGAACGCTATATGATATATCTTGGGAATCTGCTGAGCGGCGATCTTGGCACCTCGTTCATCACCAAGCGCAATGTCGGCACCGACATTCTCTACCGCTTGCCGGCAACGCTCGAACTGGTTTTCGCTGCGATGATCTTCGGCACCACGCTCGGCATTGTGCTTGGTGTGCTGGCCGCCTATTTCCGCAACAGCCTGATCGATCATGGCGCGCGGCTGTTCGCCTTGTTCGGCTCTTCGCTGCCGGTGTTCTGGTCGGGGCTCGGCCTGTTGTTCATCTTCTCCGTCATGCTGAACTGGCTGCCGGGGCCGGGCAGGGTCGATGCCCGCCTGGCATTGCCGCCCGGCATCACCGGCTTCCTGACCATCGATTCGCTTCTGGCTGGCGACTGGACCGTCTTCAAGGACGCGCTCTGGCACCTGCTTCTGCCGGCCTTCGTCCTCGGCTGGACGGTTTCCGGCACCATATCGCGGCTGGTGCGCGCCAACATGCTTGATGTGATGAGCCGCGAGTTCGTCCTCACCGCGCGCGCCAAGGGGGCGAGCGAATTCCGCGTCGTCATCGTCCATGCGTTGCGCAACACCATGGTACCGACCCTGACCGTCATCGGCTATTCCTTCGCCTATCTGATCACCGGCGCGGTGCTGACAGAAACCATCTTTTCCTGGCCCGGCATGGGCTCCTATGCCGTCGAGGCGGCGCGCGCGCTCGACTTCCCGGCGATCATCGGCGTCACCATCGTCGGCGGCCTCGCCTTCCTGGTCACCAACCTCATCACGGACATCCTCTACGTGGTGGCCAATCCGCGCGTGAGGTTGAGCTGATGTCGGCGGTCACAACCAAATCCCATTCCGCCGCTGTTCCCGAATGGCTGACCGCGCCGTTGGTCATCGGCACGGTCGTCATCCTGTTCTGGCTGTTCATGACCGTCTTCGCCGCCTTAATCGTGCAGTTCGATCCGCTCGAAATGGTCGCGCGCCGCTTGCAGCCGCCGAGCTGGGCGCACTGGCTGGGCACCGATGCTCTCGGCCGCGATGTTCTCGCCCGCACCTTGCACGGGGCGGCGCATTCGCTGCCGATCGCGGTTCTGGTCGTCGTCTCGGCTGTGGTGATCGGCTCGCTGCTCGGTGCCATTTCCGGGTTCGTCGGCGGGCTGACCGGTGCGGCGATCATGCGGCTTGTCGACGTCACTCTGTCCTTCCCGCCGATGCTGCTGGCTATGGCCGTCGCGGCGTCGCTTGGGCCGGGCCTCGGCAATGCCGCCATCGCCATGGTTCTGGTCTGGTGGCCGGTCTATGCCCGGCTGATGCGGGCGCAGGTGCTGGAGGTGAAGGAGCGTGAGCATGTCGAGGCGGCGATCGCCGCCGGCGCCAGGCCGCGCCGCGTGCTGTTCACGCACATATTGCCGCTTTGCTGGACCCCGGTGCTGATCAGCGCGACGATGGATCTCGGCCAGGTCGTGCTGCTTGCCGCGTCGCTCAGCTTCATCGGTCTCGGCGCCACGCCGCCGACGCCCGAATGGGGGTCGATGATCTCCGATGGCGCCGTCCATTTCTACCAATGGTGGATCGCCTTCGGTCCGGGCGTCGCCATCCTCACCATCGTGCTCGGCTTCAACTTCATCGGCGACGGCTTGCGCGACATTCTCGATCCAAGGTCGGATTAAGCGATGAGCGCACAGATATCTTCAGCGCAGTCCGGCGCAGCCGACAAGGCAGGCGAGCGCGAGCCGCTGCTGTCCATACGCGGCCTGCGGGTAGGCTTCCGGCGGGCAGGCGATCAGTTCGAAGCGGTGCGCGGCATCGACCTCGAAGTCGCCAAGGGCGAAGTGGTCGGCATTGTCGGGGAATCCGGCTCGGGCAAGTCCGTCGGCATGCTCGCCGCGCTCGGCCTGACGTCGAAGAACGCGGTCGTCACCGGTTCGGTCCGCTTCAACGGCGACGAACTGGTCGGCAAATCGTCACGCGAAATGCGCAAGATCAGGGGCGCGCGCATCGCCATGATTTTTCAGGACCCGCTGTCCTCGCTAAACCCGGTGATGACCGTCGGCGCCCAGATCGCCGAGGCGGTCAGGCTGCATCAGCGCGTCACCCGCAAGCAGGCCATGGCGCGGGCGGTGGAATTGCTCAATCTGGTGGCGATCCCGCAGCCGGAGCGCCGGGTGAACCAGTATCCGCATGAATTCTCCGGCGGCATGCGCCAGCGCGCGGTCATCGCCATGGCCGTCGCCAACGATCCCGATTTGCTGATCGCCGACGAACCGACCACGGCGCTCGATGTGACGGTGCAGGCGCAGATACTGGCAGTGCTGCGTTCGTTGCAGGAGCGGCTCGGCCTTGGCCTGGTGCTGATTACCCATGATCTCGGCGTCGTCGCCGGTCATGCCGACCGCGTCGCGGTCGTCTATTCCGGCCGTGTCGTCGAACAGGCTGGCGTATCCGAGCTGTTCGCCGACCCGCGCCATCCCTATACGCGCGGCCTCATTGCCTCGATCCCCAATCTCGAGGAAAGCCGCGAGCGGCTGTTTTCGATCGATGGCTCGCCACCCGCACTTGGGCGCTTGCCGGGCGGCTGCGCCTTCCATCCGCGCTGCATCTATGCCGAGGCACGCTGCAGGACCGAGGATCCGCCTTTGCACGACATAGGCGGCCGCTTCTCGGCCTGCCATTTCGCGACGACCTTGCCGCCCTTCCATAGCGCCTCGCTGGCGGCGGCAGAACTGGACAGTGGAAGCATGGCCCCATGAGCGCAGTGGAGCAAACTCAAGTCGAAACCAAGCCGGCGGCAGCGCTTTCCGTGCGCCATCTTGTCAAGGATTTTCCGGTTCGCGGTGGCCTCGTCTTCGATCGCGCGGTTGCCCATGTGCGTGCGGTGGCCGATGTGTCCTTTGACTTGGCGCCGGGCGAAACGCTGGGCCTCGTCGGCGAATCCGGTTGCGGCAAGTCGACTCTCGGACGCTGCCTGATGCGGCTGATCGAGCCCACCAGCGGCGAAAGCTGGTTCCGGGGCCAGAACCTGCTCGCCCTCAACCACGAAGACATGCGCCTGATGCGGCGCTACATCCAGCTGGTCTTCCAGGACCCGTACGGGTCGCTGCATCCGCGCATGCGCATTGCCGACAACGTCGCCGAGCCGCTGCGCATGAGCGACATGTCGGCGGCCGACCGCCGCGCCCGCGTCGCCGAACTGCTCGAACTGGTGCGGCTCAATCCCGAGCATGGCAAGCGCTATCCGCACGAACTGTCAGGCGGCCAGCGCCAGCGTGTCGTCATCGCCCGGGCGCTTGCGCTGAACCCGCAAGTGGTGATCCTCGACGAACCGGTTTCGGCGCTCGATGTTTCGGTGCAGGCTGGCGTGCTCAATTTGCTCAGGGATATCCAGCAGTCTTTCGGCACATCCTATCTGTTCATCGCACATGATCTTTCGGTCGTGCGCCACATCTCGCACCAGGTCGCGGTGATGTATCTCGGCAAGATCGTAGAGATCGCACCCGCGGCCGAACTCTATTCGAGGGCGCTGCATCCCTACACGCAGGCGCTGCTGTCGGCGGTGCCGCTCGCCAATCCCGAGAAGGAGCGCAAGCGCGAGCGCATCGTACTGACCGGTGACGTGCCGAGCCCGCTCAACCCACCATCCGGCTGCCGCTTCCGCACGCGCTGCTTCAAGGCGCAGGCGATCTGCGCTGCCGTCGAACCGCCGCTCGATCCGGCTGGCGGTTCGCATCGCGTCGCCTGTCATTTTCCGGAGCCGGTCAACACGTTCAAGACTGTGTGATTGGCCTGCCGAATTCACCCGAAGGAATCTTGATCGTGACTGAGGACCATTCCGAGAATGCCGGTACGGCAGGATCCGCGCGCCTGCCGCTCGAAGGCATCAAGGTTCTCGATCTTTCCCGCGTGCTCGCCGGTCCTTGGGCAACGATGAGCCTTGCCGATCTCGGCGCCGAGGTCTGGAAGATCGAGAACATAGATGGCGGCGACGACACCAGGGCGTGGTCGGTGCCGAGCTACAAGGGTGTCTCGACCTACTATCTCTGCGCCAATCGCGGCAAGCAGAGCATCGCGCTCGACATGAAAAGCCCGCAGGGGCTGGCCATCGTGCGCGAACTGGCGGCGAAGGCCGACATCGTCGTCGAGAATTTCCGCTCCGGCACCGCCGACCGCCTCGGCGTCGGTTTCAAGGAACTCAGCGCGCCAAACCCGCGGCTGATCTACTGCTCGATCTCCGGCTATGGTCAGACCGGGCCCGATGCCGGACGGCCCGGCTATGATTTCGTCATGCAGGCCGAAAGCGGCCTGATGGCCATCACTGGCGAGAGCAATGGCGAGCCGATGCGCGTCGGCGTCGCCATCACCGACATCGTCTGCGGCATGGTCTCGACGCAGTCGATCCTGGCAGCGCTTTACGAGCGCGCGACGACCGGCAAGGGCCAGTTCCTCGACCTGTCGCTGATCGACTGCGCGCTCAGCCTGCTGATCAATATCGGCAGCGGTTACCTCAACACCGGCCGCGAGGTCGCCCGCTACGGCAATGCGCATCCGACGGTTGTCCCCTATCAGATATTCGAGGCCTCCGATGGCGGCTTCGCGCTGGCCGTCGGCAATGACCGCCAGTTCGCGGCGCTGTGCGAGAAGGTCCTTGATCTGCCACATCTGGCTGGGGATGCGCGCTTCATCAAGGCAGGCGCGCGTGCCACCAACCGCGAGGCTTTGATCCCCGAATTGGCGGCTGCCTTCAAGACGCGGACGCGCGACCACTGGATGGCAACCTGCGCCGCCGCCAGCGTGCCGGCCGGCACCGTAAAATCGATACCGGAAGTCTTCGACAGTCCCAATGTGCGTGAGCGTGGCCTCGTCCAGACCTTGCCGCATCCGCATCTCGGCTCCGTCGCCATGGTGCGCCCGGCACAGGGACTTGCCGCGCAGCTGACCGCCGACTTTACCGCGCCGCCGATGCTGGGCCAGGACACAGCTGCCGTGCTGGCCGACGTGCTCGGCTACAGCGCCGAGACCATCGACCAACTGATCGGCTCCGGGGCTGTCAGCGTCTATGCGCCTGCCGCCGAACCGATCCCCGCCTGATCTTCCACGGAACGTGGCAGCCCTCGTCTCGCATTTGCGGTTCGACGACTGGTGGTTCTTAACTTCAAGAGCGCGAAGAGCCGCTCCCGGAATTGCTCGGCCGGCTACTTCTGCTGGCCGTAATTCTTGTACCGCCCCCGAATGGCGGCGATCTCGCTGCCCTCGATGAGCACCGGTGTACCGGCGCTGCGCGCCAAAAGGTATTGCCGCGCCAAGGTCTCGAGCTTGATGGTGCGGACGAGCGCCGTGTCGAGATCGCCGCCGAAAGCGATCATGCCATGATTGGCGAGCAGGCAGGCCGACCTGTCCTTGAGCGCGACGACGGCAACCTTGGCCAGTTCGCTTGACGCGAACAGCGCATAGTCCGAACAGCGCACATCATCGCCACCGAAACCCGCGACCATGTAATGGAACAGCGGCAGTCCCTCGCGCAGGCACGATAGCGCCACGCAATGGTCGGGATGGGCATGCACGACGGCACCGGCCTCGGGGAAAGCCTTGTAGATCTCGGCGTGCATTTCCCATTCGCTCGACGGCCGGAACGCCCCCTCCCAGCTGCCATCGAGTTGCATCGGCACCATCTGCTCCGGCCGAAGCGCGCTTGTAGCTATTCCCGTCGGCGTGATCATCATGCCGCTTGTCGTCCGCACACTGATGTTGCCGGTGGTGCCGACATTCATTCCGCTGGCGTCCAGCGTCTGCGTCGCGGTGATCAGGCTGGCGCGTGCAGTCTCGGTGTCCATCACGATGCTTTTCCTGTGGTTGGCCGCATGACAGGTTTTGCCGGTGGCCATATATCGATCGCCGGCGCGACGGTGGTCGCCCGTGTCATGTCTTGCAGGACGTCGGCGAAAATATCCGGGCCGCCGAGCTTCCCCGATTTCAACATCAGCGCCAGCGGCTCGGGTGGCAGGCCGGGGAGGTGGGCAGTGGCACGCGACAGTCCCGGCCCCTCATAGGCACCCATGGCGATGCGGTCGATGCCGAGCGCCTTGACCACCGAACCGGCGGTCTCGCCGCCGGCGACGACCAGCCGCCGCACACCGAGTTCGAGCACAAGAATGTGTGCAATCCCGGCCAGCATCTCTTCCGCCTTTGCCGCCACCGCGTTGCGGCCATGCGCCTGCTGCAGCGCTTCGACCGTCGCTTGCGGCGCCGTCGTGGCAATGGCGATCATCGTGCCGGGCAAATGCCGCTGGGCGAAGGCACGCGCTTCGGCCACGACATCGGCGCCGGCGAAGGCGCTGGCCAGATCGATCGTCAGCAGTGGATTGTTTTGCGCAAAGCGTTCGAGCTGTTCGATGGTGCGGTCGGCAACGCTGCCGGCCAGCACCGCCGCTGGGCCGTTTATGGCCGGCAGGCTGGCGGTAACGAGATCGACTGAATTCAGCAGCCCATGCGTGAGCCAGGCCGGTGGCAGATGCGCGGCGACCGAGGAATTGCCGGTCATCAGCGGCAGGTCGAAGGTCGCTTCCGCGATCGCAACCAGGTCGCGCTCGCGGATCGTGTCGGTGACCAGCAGCGTCTCGCCGCCCGCGCTGTGCTCTCGTATGGCGTTGCGGATGGCCTCCGCCCCGGCATCGACGACGAGATAGGGCACCAGCCCGACCTTGCCTTTGCTCTGCGCCTGCAGCACGCGAACCAGATTGGAATCGGTCATCGGCGTCAGCGGATCGAAGCGCTTGGGCGATTCACCCAGCAATTGGGCGCCGCCGAACATGTGTCCCTGATAGACGGTGCGGCCGGTCTCACACAGCGCCGGAGTGAACAGCGTGACGCCGCCGCCGAGGCGCTCGAGCAGCGCCTCGGCGCAAGGACCGATGTTGCCGGCAGGTGTCGAATCGAAAGTGGCGCAATATTTGAAGAAGATCTGCCGGGCACCAGCTTCAAGCAGCCGGTCCGCCGCCTCCAGAACCTGGCGCACCGCATCGCTGGCCGCGATGACGCGGGTCTTCAGCAGGATCACATGGGCAAGATTGCCTGGTGGGATCGGCGCACTCAGTCCGACCGTGCATCCCGTTGGAATGCCGCGCGCCACCAGCATCGACGCCAGCTCGGTGCCGCCGGTCAGATCGTCGGCTATGGCGCCGAAC
>NZ_RZPH01001010.1:0-2137 GCF_004022825.1 Mesorhizobium sp. M7A.F.Ca.CA.004.04.2.1 | reverse complement strand
GTCGGGCAGCGTCAACTTGGCGCCGTAGTTCTCGCAGACGTAGCCGCGCACTTCCTTGTCGACCAGCTCGACCTTGAAGACCAGACCGCGTGGCAGCACCGCGATCTCGCCGGGCCGCAGCTCAATGACGCCCATCTCGGTGACGAAGCGCAATGCGCCGACCTGCGGCACGACCAGCAATTCACCGTCGGAGTTGAAGAAATGGTCGTCGACCATCGAGCGGTTGGCGACATAGACATGTGCCGCCATGCCGGTCTGGCCGAGCACGTCGCCTGATGTGGTGATGCTGCGCATGCCGGCGATAAAATCGGTCGGCTCTTTCGGCATCGGCACCGGATTCCAGCGGTATTGGCCAAGCGCCAACTCATGATCGCCGACATTGGGCGCACTCTTCCACAAGGGATAGCTCGCAGGCTTGAAGCGGCCAGTGTGCTTGACGCTCGGCCGGATCCGGTAGAGCCAAGAGCGCTCATTGGTGCCGCGCGGGGCGGTGAAGGGCGAGCCCGAAAGCTGCTCGGCATAGAGGCCGTAGGCCGGCCGCTGCGGGGAGTTCCGTCCTTGTGGCAGCGAACCGGGCAGCGTCTCGGTTTCGAAGTCGTTGCCGAAACCCGGCATGTAGGAAAAGGCCATTGCTTCCTCCCCGGAATGGATCTCAATTGACCAAACTGGTTTCATTTGTAACCATTGAAAATGTAACCATCAATGGCGGCTTTGAAAAATGGCGATCAAGAGCGAAGCGTCCGACGCGCCTGAAATTCTCAATCTGGAAAATTTCCTGCCCTACCGGCTCTACCGGCTTGCCGACGCCGTCAGCCGCGAATTTTCGCGGATTTACAAGGATAGCCACGGCCTGACGCGGCCGGAATGGCGCACCCTTTCGGGGCTGGGGCAGCATGGAACGATGACGGCGTCTGCAATCGGTGAGCAATCGGCCATGCACAAGACAAAGGTTTCGCGCGCTGTCGCCGAGCTCGAACGGCGGCGCTGGCTGACGCGAAAACCGGACGAAAAAGACCGCCGTATCGAACATCTGACGCTGACCGGAACGGGACTTGCCGCCTATCGCGAGATGGTGGCGCTGGCCAAGGCGTTCGAACGGGATTTGCTGGCAAGGCTCAGCGCTGAAGAGCGCACGGCGATCACCAGCGGACTGGCTGCATTGGAGACCAGTCTGGTCCCGAGCATGGGTTAGTCCAAGATCAAGCCAATCACTCTGAACGACGGAGTTCGAGCGAACCTGCGTGGGAACTCCCACCGCAGCCAAAGCATAGCATTGCTTTCGATTTGATCGTGATTTGCGTTGTCAGGCCGCGTATAATGCCCATTACACCGACGGGAGGACTACGATGAGCATTCGCGCCTTAAGTGTCCTGGTGACGCTACTTGTAGGCACGTGCACATTTGCGCAGGCCCAGCAGACAAAGCCGATGTCGATCGAAGTGTTCCCTTTCGAATTGGAGGACAAGAGCGCCGGGGCGGGAATAATTCCCCCAGATGAATATGACAGGCGCTATCTGTCGGAATCGGCACAAGTTGCAAAGGACATGCTCTCCCAGTCTGGGCGCTTTACAGTAATTGATGTGCCGGCGAGGGATACACAGGCTGCTGCGCCGCACGGATTGCGCAACTGCGCTGGTTGTGAAGGACCGATTGCCAAGGAGCACGGCGCGTCGCTTGCCTTGCTTGGCGTCGTAACGCGCGTCAACCGAACGGAACATACTATGTTCATTCGCATCCTTGACGCCGAAACCGGGAGACATGTTTCGGAGGGGTTTACCGATCTTCGCATGGGTGCGAACCACGCATGGCCCCGCTCCGTGAAATGGCTGATGAAAAACAGAATCCTGCGCTAGGCGGCATCTACCAGTCCATCACCACCTTGCCGGAACTGCCGCTGCGCATCGCATCGAAGCCGGCCTGAAAATCGTCGATGCCGATGCGGTGGGTGATCAGGCCGGAGACATCCAGCGGGCCCTGCACAAGCGCGATCATCTTGTACCAGGTTTCGAACATCTCGCGGCCGTAGATGCCCTTGAGATGCAGCATCTTGAAGATGACCTTGTTCCAGTCGATCTCGAAGCCGGTCGGCGCGATGCCCAGAATGGCGATCTTGCCGCCATTGTTCATGGTGTCGATC
>NZ_RZPH01001009.1:0-2138 GCF_004022825.1 Mesorhizobium sp. M7A.F.Ca.CA.004.04.2.1 | reverse complement strand
GCCAGGATGAGTGTGCCGTCGCCTTGTTTGGTCAACGCGCCAACACCCGCGATGGTGCCGCCGAGCGCCAGGTTGGTCGCGCCGTCGATATCGAAAGTGCCGCCGCCGGCGTTGAGCGTCACGAAGCGCCCGGAAGCGATACCGGCGGTAGTGTGCAGCGTGCCGCCGTCAAGCGAAAGAACGCCGGGGAAGCCGCCGAGATTGCTGTCGGAGGAGATCTGCACGGTGCCGCCATTGATCGCGGTGCCGCCGGTATAGGTGTTGGTGCCTGCCAAAACCAGCGTGCCGGCGTCGGTTTTGACCAGTTGCCCGGCCCCCGTGAGGTTCGAGGCGATGGTTGCCGTATAGCCCGCGCTCGCCGCCGAGCCGTCGCCAACGCGGATGATCGACTGCAGCCCAATAAGCCCTACGTCCGCGCCCTGCACCCGGTAGCCGCCGATCGCGAATTGCATGCCGGCAGCCAAAACCGGGCCATTCGTGCCGTCCACCGTCACCGTCCCAGCCGTACCCTGGAAGATGGCGAAGCTGCCATTGGCAAAGGGAGCGGCGAAAAGTCCGGTCGAATCCGTCCAGTTCTGGTCGCCGGCAGCACGCCAGGTGCCGTTGCCGCCATTGACGGCACCGTTGGAATGCGGACCGGCGTCGCCGTCCCAGTAGCTCAGCGTCAGGCCCGCCGAGTTGACCAAATTGACCTGGTTGGCGACCGACGTCTGCACGAAATAGTTCGGATCGGTGACGTTGAGGCCGTTGTCGATCAGCGAGCCGCCATAGTTGAACACGCGATAGATCCCGGGGCCGAAGCTGCCGCCCGATGTCTTCGTAATGTTGAGTGTACCGTCGAGGGTGAGATTGCCGCCGACGTTGATCAGGTCGTTGAGCGCGCCGCCAGGCACATTGGCCTGGCCGAAATCGACGTTGAGGTTGGAATTGCCGAGGGCGAGATTGCCGTTGATGGTCAGCGTGCCGGGCATGCTGCCTGCTCCACCGGCGCTCAACGTGCCGCCGTCGGCGACCGTGACGCTGCCGCCGATGATGCCTGTGCCGCCAAGCGTCGCGCCGCCGGCGACCGAAATCTGCCCGGCCGCGCCCGACTGGTTGCCGTTGACGAGCAGGGTGCCGGCATTGACGTTGGTCGCGCCGCTATAGCTGTTGGTGCCAGTGAGCGTCGTAACGCCGCTGCCGAGCTTGTTGACCGTGCCGCTGCCCGAGATCGCGCCGGCAAAGATGTAATCGCTGTTGAGGTTGAAGGCGAGCACGCCGTTGTTCGTAACGGCTGGCGTCGCGAGCGCCCCGGCCGTCGCGCCGTTGCCGATTTGCAGCGTCCCGGACTGTATAGTCGTGCCGGCACTGTAGCCGTGGTTCCCGGTCAGCGTCAGCGCGCCGGCGCCTTGCTTGGAGAGGCTCTCGAAATTGCTGACATTGGCGGCGTCCAGCGTGCGTCCCGCGGCGGCGACCACTTGCAGTGTGTCTCCGACGCCAGTCTCGCCACCGGTACCCGCGTCAACGCCCGCGCCACTGATGACGGCGGTGTCATTGAGCACCAGCGTGTCGTTGCCGGCGCCGAGATTGAGCTGTGCGGCGCCTGTGTTGAGCGTGCCGCTTACGTTGACCGTGTCGTTGCCGGCGCCAAGATTGCCATTGCCGCGCAACGTGCCGCCCGCCGCGATGGTGATGGTGCTTGCGCCGCCATCGCCGGCAAGAGTTGAGAAGCCACCGGCGGCGGCTCCGACCGTGCCGTTGACGGTGAGCGTGCCGGTACCGTTCAAGGCGATCGTCGGTGTGGTGAGGCCGCCGTTGACCTGCAGGACACCCGCGTCAATGCGCGTGGCGCCGATATCGTTGCCGGCTTGCGTCAGCACGGTCGCGCCCGTCCCGATTTGCGCGATCGTGCCTGGGCCGCTGAGAAGGCCGGTGAAATTGAACGTGTCGCTGCGGTTGAACGACAAGGTTGAGGTGGCAGCATTGACGATCACGTTGCCGGCGCCGGCGTTGCCGGTGGTGCCGCCATTGCCGATCATCAGATTGCCGTTGTTGATGACGGTGTTGCCGGTGAAAGTGTTGTTGCCGGTGAGCGCCCAGGTGCCGGCATCGTTCTTGGCCAGCGTGGTTGCACCGCCGGCGCCGTCGGCGATCGCCCC
>NZ_RZPH01001008.1:0-2139 GCF_004022825.1 Mesorhizobium sp. M7A.F.Ca.CA.004.04.2.1 | reverse complement strand
GGCTGCCATGGCCGGCCGGCCGAATGCGAGCAGGACCGCAAGGCAAGCAAGGTAACACTGCGCCACTTTAGTCAAACGCCCATATCGATGAAGCATCATGTCAGAAAAACTTGGAACATCATTGCAGATCGCCGACCTTGTGCCAGCTTGATCGGGCAAATTCTTGACCAAGAAAATTAATATCGAAGAAATCCGGACGGGCCACGCGCCGGCGGCATGCGTCGACAGCGGGGCATCACCACCTTCAATCGCCCGATCACAACACGATTGTCCTAGTCTGCGCGCTGCCTTTCGCCAGCACGTTCGGCCGCCTGCAGGCAGACGACCTACCCAGTTCGCGTGAAAACAGCGCCTTGCTTTTCAAATATCCGTGACGTAGCTTGTTTGCACATTGGCAAAAAAATAGCCGAAGTTTTTTCCTTTTGTGAAAGACGGGGACTTTGCGGGAACATCTTGATCTGACCGATCGGCGGCTGGTCAAACAGCTGTCGCAGGATGCACAGCCGGGCATCAACCGCATCGCCGAGATGTTGGCGATTTCGGTGCCGACGGTGCGCACGCGGCTGCGCAACCTGCTCGACCGCAACCTGCTCAAGATCGTCGGCCTGCTGAACCTGACCGAGCGCCCCGAGCTGATCTCGGCCATTGTCGGCATCAATGCCCAGGGGCGCGGCCGGGCCCGCGAACTGGCACAGCGCATTTCCGAACTGCCCTTCGTCAACTCGGCTTCGGTGGTCACCGGGCGCTTCGACATCATCGTCGACGTGACGGTGGCCGGTGACGTCGCCGATCTCTACCGCGTCACCAGCGAACTGATCCCCGGCGCCGGCGAGCCCGGCGAAGTCGTGCGCAGCGAAACCTTCGTCGTCATGGCGTCCTGCAACAAATGGGTCAGCCTGCCGGAAGGCTGCTGGTCGGACGACCGCAAGGAGCCGGCATGAAGATCGCGGTACTAGGCGGCCTCGGCCTGCAAGGTCGGGCGGCAATCGCCGACCTCGTCGCCAGCGTCGGCGTCGAGGAAATCGTCTGCGTCGATACCGCAGCGGATGGCCCGGCCCGGCTTGCCGGCCTGACCGATCTTGCCCGCGTGCGCTTCGTGGTGCCTGAAGGCGCGATCGGCCCGGCGCTGGCCACTGTGCTTGATGATGTCGACGCCGTCATCGACCTGTTGCCGCAGCCGCTGATGCGCCAGGCGGTGCAGGCCGCGATCGCCACGCGCACGCCGCTGGTCACCACCAATTACGCCAAGTCGATCGCCGACCTGGCGCCAGCCGCCGAACAGGCCGGCGTCTCGATCATGACCGAATGCGGGCTCGACCCCGGCATCGACCTCGTGCTGTACGCGCGCGCCGCCAGGCAGTTCGACTCGATTTCCTCGATCGATTCCTATTGCGGCGGCATCCCCGAGCCGAAGGCGATGGCCAAGCCGCTGTGCTACAAGGTGAGCTGGAATTTCGACATGGTCCTGGTCAGCCAGAACCGCGACAGCGTGATGATCGAAGACGGGAAACGCGTCGCGGTGCCGGCCGGCCAGCAGCACGACAATCCGTTCATCCATGAAATCGAGGTTGCGGGTCTGGGCAAGCTCGAAGCCTTCCCCAATGGCGATGCGCTGCATTATGTCGAGATGCTGGACGCCGCCAAGGGATTGCGCCGCTCCGGCCGCTACACGCTGCGCTGGCCGGGATGGTCGGCCTTCTGGGCGCCGCTGAAGGAGCTTGGCTTCCTCTCCGAAGACAAGGTGCCCGGCACAGGCAACAGCCCGCGCGAATTCCTCGGCCGTCTGCTCGGCCCGCAACTGCAATATGGTCCCGGCGAGAAGGACCTGTGCGTGATGCGCAATGTCTTTTCCGGCCTCGAAGACGGCCGCGCCAAGACGGTGACGTCGGACCTGATCATCGAGCGGGACCTGGCTTCGGGCCTGTTCGGCATGAGCCTCGGCGTCGGCTATCCCGCCAGCATCGTGGCGCAGATGCTCGCGCGGCGTGAGATCACCAGACCGGGCCTTTTGAACCCGCTGCTGGACGTGCCCGACATCAGGTTCTTCGACGAACTGGCCAAGCGTGGCATCACGGTTTCCGAGACGGTGGCACGGGACTGAGGCAGGAAGATTTTCGAACGGTGGCTGCCGTCGGCAAC
>NZ_RZPH01001007.1:0-2140 GCF_004022825.1 Mesorhizobium sp. M7A.F.Ca.CA.004.04.2.1 | reverse complement strand
GCGGCCCGCAGCGACATCGTCAGCCCGAGAAACCTCGACGGGCTGAGCTGTGGCGGCTTCGGCAGCGCCTGGGAAAACGCCCTGATATCGACCATCATCCGCCATGATGGCGGCAAGGGCAATTTCGAGACGGTGACGCTCGGCACCTCAGCCTATGAGGCGCTGGCCAATGGTTCGGTCGATTTCACGCTCGAAGTCTCGACCTGGGAGGGTGTCGACGCCGAGCTCAAGGGCGTCAAACAACGCAGCTTCGTCTATGCCGATTACGGCGTGCCTGACGAGCACACGACACTGATCTCTTCGAGCGAAGCCTATCTCCAGGCAAACCCCAAGCCTGCGGCCGCCTTTGTCCAGGCGACGCGGCGCGGCTACCAGTTCGCGGTCGATCACCCCGAAGATGCGGCAGCCCTGCTGATCGCGGCCAACAAGGATGCGTTGACCAATCCGGCGCTGATCCACGCCTCACTGAAGGCGCTGATCGACGGCCATTATCTGCGCAGCCAAAGCGGTGCCATCGGGACGATGGATCCGGCCAAGATGGGAGCGATCGGCGGCTATCTCTTCGCGTCCGGCATTTTGCGTGATGCCGACGGCAAGCTGGTTGCTCAACGCCCGGATTTCGGGAGCTATTTCCGCAACGACTATCTGAGCTAGTCTGGCAAAACCAAATGAGATGGGTCGCCAGTCTTTCTGGGCGACCGCGTGGAGCAGGTCGTCTGGGAGTGGCGCCCTGGCTCCCCGACAGCCAGTTTAATGCCGATCTGATCTTGTTGATTAACTGCCCGGCAATGGTTGCGTGCAAAGGTCGCCCTGAGGGATCATTGGGGTGTTTGCATTGCTCATATCAAAAAGCGAGGCGCTTTCGCACATCAGTGACGGCAGGATTTTGTCCGCAGCCCGAACGCGCGAAATCCTGGTGGATTTGCGCGAAGGTTTCTTTCGGATCTGCGCGCTGGCCTTCGCGGGCATGTTCGTCTACCGCGGCGTATCTCACCTGATGCTCGACCCGACCCGCATCAATGTGGCGCTGATGGCAATTTCCGAGATCCTGACCTTTACCTGGCTGCTTCTGTCGCGGCGACCACAGGTACGCGACTGGAACCCGCTGACGGTGGTTGTTTCGGTGGTCGCCAGCTTCGGTGTCGGCTTCATCGACCTGGAACCGGGCGTGGCCATCATCCCGATCTATGCCGCCGCGCCGCTGCAAGTCCTGGCGTTGGGGTTCGTGATCTGGGGGAAGATATCGCTAGGGCGTTCTTTCGCCATTCTGCCGGGCAATCGCGGCGTGATGACCGACGGTGCCTACCGCCTGGTGCGGCACCCGATCTATGCCGGATACCTTGCCGGTCATGTCCTGTTCCTGCTGTCGGCCTTTTCCTTCTACAATCTTGCTGTCTACGCCGCGATCACCTTCTTCCAGGTTCATCGCATCCTGCGCGAAGAGGCGCTGTTAGCCGCGACGCCGGAATACCGGGACTATATGAAGCGCGTCCACTACAGGCTGTTCTATGGGATCGTCTGACAAGCCGGCCAGCGCAGAATCGTTCGGCCTGCAATCACGCTTGCACTCTCTCGCTCCCGCATCCGCCGACAGACTCTGGCCACTTGCAATCATCGTGGCGGTCTTGCTGATCTTGCGAGAGGCTCATGCCCTGTCCGGTGCGGTGTACGGCCTCGCAGTAAAGACGAGCAGAGTAACGTCCGA
Organism: Mesorhizobium sp. M7A.F.Ca.CA.004.04.2.1; assembly: GCF_004022825.1. Lineage (NCBI taxonomy): Bacteria > Pseudomonadati > Pseudomonadota > Alphaproteobacteria > Hyphomicrobiales > Phyllobacteriaceae > Mesorhizobium > Mesorhizobium sp. M7A.F.Ca.CA.004.04.2.1. The sequence goes on along the minus strand of NZ_RZPH01001007.1, from coordinate 435 downwards.
TCATCAATGGCCTTACGCACTGTTAGTGTAAAGAGAAATTATTCCAACTTTATTATAATTTTATTTCAGAAATTTTGTTGATGTATACCACGCTTCAGGTTGAGTATTCTCTCTCTGAAACTGAAATTCACCACCTCGCGTAGTTGATCTTGCAATCGGCCTCTCGCCAATTGCTTTAGCGCAACGACAACAGGAGAGTGTTATGGCTCACACCATCAAGACAGTCGCCAACATGTTGGCGGGTAGTGCGGTAATCTTAGCCCTTTCCCTGCCCGCCAATGCTGCGGGAATCGGCCTTGGCGTTGGTGCCTCGGTGGGTGGTAGCGGCGGCGTCAATGGCGTCGGGGCTTCCGTTGGCGGCAGTGGCGGCATCAGCGCCGGAGTGGGCGCCTCGGGGGGCGGCAGGGGGGGTGTAAAGGCCGGGGCCGGTGCCAA
>NZ_RZPH01001006.1:0-2141 GCF_004022825.1 Mesorhizobium sp. M7A.F.Ca.CA.004.04.2.1 | reverse complement strand
CGCCCAGAATGGCAATGCTGCGGAAGAACATGATCTGCCAGACGCTCATGCCGACGACCAACAGCTTGATCGAGGCATCCTGTGTCGAAAACAGCAAATAGGCAGCACCGGTCAGCAGGATGCCTGCAAGCACCCGCTCGCGTGTTTCGAGAATGGCGATATCGGCCATAAGGCGCGTGGGACCAAATTGCCGGAGCGGCAGAATGCTGTGAGGAGCGACACGAGGAGCTGTGAATTCAGTTCCCTCGGCACCAAGCTATAAGGGCGAAAATCGCTGCGGCGCTACGCCAGCCCGCTGGTTATGTTGGGGCAGGGGGCCATGCCGAGCTGCACTGTCGCCAAGCCTACTGCGTCGCCTGGTAAAGCTCCGAAGCGGCTTCTTTCAGCGCGCGTCGGCCGTCGGACCTGAAATACATCATGTGCCCGCCCTCGACGACATCGAGACGGATAGGCTTGGCATCGGCGAGCGATGGGATCTGGTTCACCAGGTAGCGCGAGGCGAGGTAAGGCGTGACCAGGTCGGTGTAGCCGTTGACGATCACGACACCAAGCGAAGGGTTCAGTGAGCGTGCGCGCTGCAGATCGTCCATCACTCCGGCATAGCCTTGCCGCGAGGCGCTGGTCCCGTAATCCCATTTGTGGCTGATTTCGCCATTGAGCAGCCGATAGCTGACATCGGTGCGGAAACTCAATTCGTCACGGATGTAGCCGACGAAAGCCGACGTCAGCGCCGGCACGCTGCGGTCGAGCACCGGATCCGGGCCGGCGATGCGGGCGCTCTCAGGCGCGATATCGGCTGTGCCGATCGTGGCGTCATAGGGGCTGAGCACCTTGCCGCTGGCACGGGCGAACTCCCTTGCGAACAGGCTGGTGGGGATGCGAGCGGAGTTCCGTTGCACCAAATCGAGTGGCAGGCCGGTGATCTCAGCGACGCGCTGGCTCGCCAGCCGCCTGCCTTGCTCCAGTCCGCTGGTGATTGCCGTAAGGTAATCGCCCATCGCATAATGTTCGACTTCGGCCAGCTTCTCCCGCAATGCATCGCCGCTGACGCCTTCGGTGCGTAGCCGCACCGCCGCCAGTGACGGCAGTTCGAGCGCCCAATGCAGCGGCTCGAATTCGTCGGGCTGCACCAGCGTGAACTCCAGCGCTGGCGAGATCAGCACGATGCCGCTCGGACTGACGCCGATATCTTCCTGCAATGTCCTGGCGAGCAGCGCCGCGCGGAACCCGCCATAGCTTTCGCCGGCGAGGAACAGCGGCGACCCGGTGCGGCCGTTCTGCGCGAGATAGAGCCGGATGAAGGCGCCAATCGAGCTGGCATCCTGGTTGACGCCCCAGAAATCGCGCGTGTCCTGCCCCGGTGCCTCGCGGCTGTAGCCGGTCCCCACCGGATCGACGAAGACGAGATCCGTCATGTCGAGCCAGCTGTCCGGATTGTCGATCAGTCTTTGCGGTGAGGGCAGGAGTTCGCCATCGGCTCCCGTCGCGATTATCCGTGGACCGAGTGCGCCGAGATGCAGATAGGCGGACGCTGCTCCAGGGCCGCCATTGAACACGAAGGTGATCGGCCGATGCGGGTCTTTGGCCACGCTCGCCAGCGGCTCCAGCGTGTAGGCGACGTAGAAGATCTCCGCCGTGACGTCGCCGTTGCCCGACAGCAGCGACAGGGTCGCTGCCTTTGCCTGGTAATCCAGCTTGCGCCCGGCCAGTGTGATCGAATAGTTGGTGGTCTGCGGCGGCGGCAGCAGGGACAGCACACCGCCCGCAGGTGCCGGCCGCTCCGCCGTTTCAGCCAGGACGGGCTGCGCCAGGACGGCAAGCATCGGCAGGATGAGGAAGATCAGTTTCAGCTTGACCGGCATGATGGCTCCGCGAGAACGACTCCCGCATAGGTATGGCCGAGAGGATCGAAGTCAAAGGAAATGGCTGTCTTGAACCTGCAACGGCTTGCGCTAATGTGAGCCGGAATGCAGTCGAACATCTCTCTCGATCGGTTTGGACACTGGAGCGGTGGTGTCGCCGCCGCGGCCATGGCTGCAACGCCCGAAGAATTGTCCGCTCGCTTCACAGCGGCGGCGAGCGGACTGCTTGGCTCCGACCGCGCCTATGTCGGCTTCTACCGTCGAGACCTGTCTCTTATA
>NZ_RZPH01001005.1:0-2142 GCF_004022825.1 Mesorhizobium sp. M7A.F.Ca.CA.004.04.2.1 | reverse complement strand
GGGCATTCCGTGGCCCGCACGCAGAACGTCTCGGAAGAAACGGCGCAGATCATCGATGCCGAAGTGCGCCGCCTGATCGACGAGGCCTATTCGTCGGCGAAGTCCATCCTGACCAAGAAGAAGAAGGAATGGATCGCGCTGGCGCAGGGCCTGCTGGAATACGAGACGCTGTCCGGCGAGGAGATCAAGCAGTTGATCGCCGGCCACAAGCCCGCGCGCGACCTCGGCGACGATACGCCGCCGAGCCGTGGCTCGGCCGTGCCGAAGTCCGGCGGCCGGCGAAAGAAGGGTCCTGAGCCCGAAGGCGGTATGGAACCGCAGCCGTCGAGTTGAGCTTGACCACTGATTTCATCGAACGCCGCGGCTTACTCCGCGGCGTTTTTTGTTTTTGGCGTTGAGGAGGAGTTGTCCGCGACCTCGCATCTGCGACGGTGACGATTGGCGAAAGCCTAGGTGATAGCCAATCTCCCCCCGCAAGGGGGGAGATTGGCAACGTCGCCGCTGGCGTGCCCTCGAAGGCAACAAAAAGGCCCGCGAACCCTGCGGTTCGCAGGCCTTCTCTTCTTCAGATGCCTTGTCGCTCAGCTCTTCAGCTTGGCATTGCACAGGCTGTAATAACCGCCGCCCTTCTGGATCCAGCGAAGGCCGTTCAACGTGCCCGCGTCCTTGTTGCCATGGTAGCCCTGCAGACAGGTCTTCATGCGCGCCTTCGCGGGCTTTTCGGTCTTGAACTCGCCGGCCAGCGTGGTCGGGAATGTCACGCCCGCGGGCGCTACAGTGGGGGCGACCGCCGCGCTGGTTTCCTTTTTCGTCTGCGGCTCGGTTTTGACCGTATCCTCGCTGACACTGTCCGCTGCTGATGTCGCGCACTTCTCCTTGCGAAAAGCCGTCCAGTCCATGCCGTTCAGAGTGCCGCCTTCCTTGGCTGTTCGATAGGTCTCGCCGCATTCCTTCATCGTCAGTGCGCTTGCGGGGGCGACGCTCCAAGCGACAAATGCGGTCGCAGCCAATACCGCCAATTTCAAACCGTGCATAAGACCCTCCTGGTTGATAATAAGTTTGGCGTCTTTTTGTATATGGTTTGTTCTCTATATGTTCAACCAGAATCTTTACGGACTACCGATGAGCTTGGCGGTGGGCAGTGTAGGCGAATTGATGATGCCAGCAGCCCGGCGACATGCAGATGCGAGCAAGGCAGCGTGCGTCTTCGCGCAACAAAAAAGGCCCGCGCATCTTGCGATGCGCGGGCCTTTGTTTGGAGACTATGGCTAAGCGATCAGCCCTTCAGCTTGGCATTGCACAGGCTGTAGAAGCCGCCGCCCTTCTGGATCCACTTCAGGCCGCCGAGCGCGTTGGCGTCCTTGAGGACATAATACTGGTCGAGGCAGGTGTGCATGCGGCCCTTTCCGGGGGTCTCGCTGGCATATTTCGCCGAGATCGCGGACGGGAACTTGACGCCCTTGGGCGCAGCCGTCGTCGGCTTCGCCGGCTCCGTGGTGTAGCTGGCCTCGTCGGCGGCCGGCACCGTGTCGTCATCCGATGCGCCGGCGCCGCATTCGGTCTTGCGGAAGTCGTTCCACTTCATGCCCTTCAGCGTGCTGGCCGTCTTGGCGGCCTGATACTTGGTGCTGCATTCGGCCATGCTCAGACCCTTGCCGTCGGCGGGGGCCGCGGCAGCCTTGGTGGTTGCCGGCTTGGCGGCGGCAGCGGCGGATGCACCGGCGGCGCATTCGGACTTGCGGAAGTCGTTCCACTTCATGCCGTTCAGCGTGCCGGCAGCCTTCGCCGCCTGGTATTTGGTGCTGCATTCCTTCGCCGTCAGGCCCTTGGCCGTGCTGTCGTCCGCAGCGGCGGCAGCCTTGGCTGCCTTGGCCGGCTTCGTCTCGGCAGCCTTCGTGGTATCGGCCGGCTTGGCGTCGGTCGTCGCGGCGGCGTCGGTGCCGCACTGAGCCTTGCGGAACTGGTTCCAGGTCGCGCCGGCGAGTGTCCCCGCATCCTTGGCGGCGTTGTATTTCGTGCTGCACTCGGCCATCGTCAGTGCGTTGGCTGGCGCGGCCAGGAACAAGGTCGCGACGGCGAGGCCGGTCAAAGTGGCAAGTCGGTGGATGAGCATAGCGTTTCTCCGTTGCAGCAGCCCATGAT
>NZ_RZPH01001004.1:0-2145 GCF_004022825.1 Mesorhizobium sp. M7A.F.Ca.CA.004.04.2.1 | reverse complement strand
CCCAGCGATGGTGGCGCGAGGCGTCGACCGAGTAGCGGGTCGGATAGTCCTCAACCAGTTCGACGTCGGTGACCAGCGCCGCGCGCGCCAGCGCGCCTTCCAGCAGATCATGGCTGAGGATGGTGTTTTCCTCGATGCGGCCCTGCAGGGCGGCCTCGAAGGCGTCGACGTGATAAAGGCCCTTGCCGGTGAAGGAGCCGTCGCCGAAGACGTCCTGATAGAGATCGGACACGGCAAAGACATAAGGGTCGAGGCCGCGATTGGCCGAAAACACCCGCTGGAAGAACGACGCATCGTCGCCTGATGTCAGCGACGCGGTGATGCGCGGCTGCAGGATCGCGTAGCCGGCGGTGACGACGCGCTTGCTGGCATCGAAATGCGGCCGGTTGAGCGGGTGGCAGAGCTTGCCTACGAGGGTGGCGACCGCGTCACGGGTGGTGCGCGTGTCGGCATCGAGCGTCATCACATGGACGACGTTCTCCGGCAGCGGCACGTCGAGCGGCAGGAACGTGGTGTCGCTGTCGCCGCGCAGCAGAAGATCGAGCTCGTGCAGCTTGCCGCGCTTGCGCTCCCAGCCCATCCAGGCCCCTTGCGCCGCGTTGAAGAGCCGGCGCCGGTGCAGGATGTAGAAACGCGGCGCGCCTTCGGACGGATAGCGGGCGTTGAGACGAGCGATCTCGGCACGGGCGAATTCGAGGATTTCGGTGTCGGCCGCATCGATCTCGGTCTTCGAGTCCGGCCAGTCCGACAGCAGCGCGAAATGGATTTCATCGGCCGTATTGGCGAGATGATGCACCTCGATGTTGCGGATGTTTTCCTCGACATCGTCGCGCGAGCCGATCAGCGACGGCACCACCACCAGCGTGCGCGCCTCGGGCGGCACGCCGTGCCGGTAATCATAACCGACAAGACGCGTCGGTTTCAGGAACAGCGATACGACCGTGTTGAAGAAGGCAAGCGCGCCCTCGCTGGCCGGCACGGCAAAAAGCGCCAGCATCAGGACGATCGAGGGCACCGACAGGCCGAGATTGGCAAGGGCATTGCCGGAGAGAACGAGAAGCAGCGCCGTCAGCGCAAATACCGGTACGACGATGCCGAGCCACCCGGTCTTGCGGAAGGCACGCTTGACTGTCTGGCTGATGGTGGGTCGATAGCCGATCGCCTTCTCCAGCTCGAGCCGGCGTGGGCCGACGAGAAAGAAGCCGACATCGGTGTGGGCGGGCCCGGTTAAAACCACGTCTCCGTCGCCATCGCTGGCGGCGTGGCCGGCCAACTCGATAGCCTTCTCGGCGACGCGATATTCCGAAAGGTTCGAACGGCGCGCCAATTCCTCGATCGCGGTCCGGTACTGGTCACGCGAGAAGAAGTCGAGCGCGGCGAAATCGGTGCGCTCGCGCAGCACGGTGTCGATGCGGCTGACGCCTTCGAACCACACCGTCCAGTCGACGTCGTTGATGAGGCGCAGGCCGCGGATGATGTTGCCCGTCGTCACATTGCCGCTGGACAGCGTGTGATGTTCGGAAATGATGATTTCCTCAGCATCGGAGCCGGTCTTTTCGAGCTCGCCTTCCAGCCATTCCAGAGCCTTGCCGGCATTCTGCGATCCATCGCGCAGGCGGTAGAGCAGTTGGGTGGCGAAGGGGGTGTCCTGCGCATGCGCGCTGAAATTGGACAGGATCGACTGCCGGTCGGCGCTGTCGTCGGTCGCCAGGACCTTGTCGGCCACATCGTTGGCGATCTGGCGCATCTGGCGGGTGCGATTGACCCTGACGGCCAGCCGGCGGAGATTTTCGATCAGGACGAAGCGCAACAGCGAAGGCAGCGCCCAGAGCTCGCCGATCTTCAGCGGCTCGACCGACTGAAAACCCTGGACGATGGACTTGAACATCGTCGCCGAAACGGAACTGTCCGAATGCGCGACATAGGTCCACGCCAGCGCCAGCGCGCGCGGCACGCTGCCGCCGTCAGGCAGTTTCAAGGTCGGCAACTGGCGATAGAAGCGGCGCGGCAGGTCGCGCTTGACCTGGAAAATGGTCTCTTCGACCAGGTAATTGTTGTCGAGCAGCCATTGTGCCGCCGGCGTGATCGGCTCGCCCCTCGCCTGCGCCGCATTGGCCGACCGAGAGACTTCCAAAATCTTCTTGG
>NZ_RZPH01001003.1:0-2151 GCF_004022825.1 Mesorhizobium sp. M7A.F.Ca.CA.004.04.2.1 | reverse complement strand
GGTCGAAGTGGAGCTGGTGTGACCCCCGCTCTTTCTCGCGCGCGGCGGTCAGCCGGGCGGTCGCTGCCGCGAACGCCAGCGCAGTCAGTATGAAGCCGGCGCAGAGGAACGGGTCGCAGGCGGTTTCAGCCTTGGCGCGGCTGCGTGACAGGCTGCGCAGGCTCTATCATGGGCGCACGCCGGCCGCTTTCCGGTTCCAACTGGTGGCCGTCGTCATCGACCTCGCCATCATCGCCTTCTTCATCGCGACGCCGGTTCTTCAGGACAAGCCGTCCTTCCTCTGGCTCGACTATTCGGCGGCCGCGCTTGTCGCCGCGGATCTGGTCGCCCGGCTGCTTGCCTCCAAAAACATGCTGCGGCTGATGAAGCAGCCGACGTCGTGGGTCGATGTCTTCATCCTTTTGACGCTGCTGATGCCGACGGCGTTCGCCAATCTCGCCTTCCTGCGCATCCTGCGGCTGTGGTCGCTGTCGCGCAGCGGTTCGCTCTGGCGGCATCTGGAGATGCGCGGCCTGAGGCCGTGGCGCGAGGCCAGCCACGCGGTCATCAACCTTTTGACCTTCCTGTTCGTCATCACCGGCTTCGTCTACACGTTCTTCTTCCGCACTGGCGCCGGTCTGGAAAACTATGTCGACGCGCTTTATTTCACCGTCGCCACGGTGACGACGACCGGCTTCGGCGACATCGTGCTGCCGGGCATAGCCGGCAAGCTGACCGCAATCGTCACCATGATCATCGGCATATCGCTGTTTGTCAGACTGGCTCAGGCGATCTTCCGGCCAGCCAAGGTTTTGTTTCCCTGTCCGCAGTGCGGCTTGCGGCGGCACGAGCCGGACGCCGTGCATTGCAAAGCCTGCGGTCATCTTCTCAACATACCCGACGAAGGGAACTGACGGCCGGCGTACTACGACGCCGCCACTTCGGCCGGCTTTATAGCCCTGCGCTGAAGATTGAGCAGATTGCCCATCAGGATCAGCAGCGCGCCGCCGGCGGTGAAGGCATCGATCTGCTCGCTATAGAGCAGCCAGCCAATCAGCGCCGATAGCGGCACGCGCAGAAAATCCATCGGCGAGACGATGGTCGCATCGGCATAGCCAAGCGCGCGGGCCATACAGAAATGCGACGACATGCCGGTGAAAGCGATCAGCACGATCCACGGCCATAGCTCCAGTGGCGGATTGCGCCACGTATAGAGCGCCGGGATGAGACCGACCATCGACTGGATAATCAGCATCCAGCAGATGATGCGCACGACGCTGTCAGTCCGGGTCAGCGATTTGATCGTGACCACCGAGATGCCGAAGCAGGCCGCGGCACCCAGCACGACGAGATGTCCAGGGTCGACCGAGCCGACACCGGGGCGCACGATGATCACCACGCCGATCAGCCCCAGCCCGATCGCTGCCAGCTTGGGCCGGTTCAGCCTTTCGCCCAGAAAAATCACCGCCAGGATAGCTGTCCAGATCGGCGTGGTGAATTCGATCGAGATCAGCACCGCCAGCGGGATCAAAGTGAGGGCGTAGAGCCAGGCCGCCTGGCCCGTGTAATGGATGACGTTGCGGGCGATATGGGCAATGGGGCGCTGCGTGCGCATGGCTCGAAAACCGCCACTCATCATCACCAGCGGCAGAAGGATGAAGAAGCCGATCACAGAGCGCAACTCAAGCACCTGGAAGACGTTGAGCTCCGCTGTCGTGGCTCGGCCGGCGACCGTCATCCCAAGGAAGGAAGCGATCGACAGTGCCATCCAGAACGCGGCCTTGGGGATCGAGGGGGTGGGTGCCATTCGCGCTATGTCGCAGGCGAGGGCTTCTGCCGCAATCGCTACACAAGGCATTCTTCTGGGCCAGTCGCGACTGGCTGGATGTTGTAAAACAGTCGTGTGGCGGGCGGAACCTGAAACCGCAAGTGGCGTTGAGTTCCGGTGGTCAGCCGTGCTCGCGGACCGTCCCGCCTTTTTCAAGATCGACAAGGAGAGCTTCAATGAGATCCTTCGCGCAATTCGCGCTTACCGGCGGCTTATTGGTTGCGGCAGGTGCGGCACATGCCGACGAGGCCCAATTTCTCCAGGCGTTCAAGGGCAATTTCGCCGGCAAGGGTATCGTCAAGGTCACCACCGATGCGCCGACCGTGAACGTGTCCTGCACGTTC
>NZ_RZPH01001002.1:0-2152 GCF_004022825.1 Mesorhizobium sp. M7A.F.Ca.CA.004.04.2.1 | reverse complement strand
ACTGATGAAGGCTCGCAACACATTCGCAACCGCCATTCTCCTGACGCTGCTTGCGGCCGCCGTGCCGGCGAAGGCACAGGTTCCGCTGACCGAAGGCATCCAGATCGGTCTCTCCACCGATAATGTCTCGATCACCGCCGGCTTTTCCGGGGCCGACCTGACCATTTTCGGTTCGCTGGAAAACCCGGATCCACTTGTCGCGCGCCAAGGCCGCTACGACGTCATCGTCGTGCTCGAAGGTCCGCCCAAACCGGTGGTGGTGCGCCGCAAGGACAGGGTGCTAGGCGTCTGGGTCAATCTGGATTCCGAGACCTTCGAGAACGTGCCGGTCTCCTATTCGGTGGCGACGACGCGGCCGCTGCAGGACATCACCGAACCCAACAGCTACAAGCAGCTGTCGCTCGGCGCCTCCAACCTCTACATGCAGCCCGCCGATGCCGGCGACAGCCCGGCGACGATCGAGGAATTCACGGCCGCACTGCGGGAGCGCAAGTCGGCGACCGGCCTCTACAGCGAGAATGTCGGCGGCGTGCAATTCCTGTCGCAGAACCTGTTCCGCGCCACAGTGAGGCTGGCGCCAAATGTGCCAGTTGGAACCCATAAAGCCCGCGCGTTCCTGTTCAAGAGCGGCCTGTTCATCAAGGAAAGCTCGGCCCAGCTCGAAATCCGCAAATCCGGTTTTGAACAGTCGATCTTCCGTATCGCCCACAATTATTCGTTCCTCTATGGCGTCTTCGCGATATCGCTGGCCATGCTGACCGGCTGGCTTGGAAGGCTGATCTTCCGGCGGGATTAATGCATGTCGCCCAAAGGTGGCCCCGCTTTTGGGCGAGCGACATGCATCGAATCAAGACCTGAAGTGCGTCGCGTGAATCCACTCAAACGCGACGCACTTCAGAACTTTTCCCGAAAAGTGGTTTCCCTTTACCGGGGCATGCGGTAGACCGCGCTCCCCAGCCAAATGGCAGACACAAACAATTCGGTTCGGCAGCGCAGCCCGTCCCCGGGCAGCGCGCGATTTCTCGGCGCCTGTCGGCTCGCCGACGACAAATACAGGAACTTGTCATGCGACCAGCCTTCGGCGGCATCGACTTCGGCACTTCGAACTCCACCGTTGGCGTGGTCCGCAACGGGCAGCCGCGCCTCGTCGCCCTGGAGGACGGCCAGGTGACACTGCCCAGTGCCGTGTTCTTCAACTTCGAGGACAACCGCACCTGCTTTGGCCGTCACGCCATCGCCAACTACACCGACAGCATCGAAGGCCGGCTGATGCGTTCGCTGAAGAGCGTGCTCGGCAGTTCGCTGGCCCATGAAAAGACCCGCATCAAATCGCGGTCGATCGGCTTCATGGACATCGTCGGCATGTTCCTCGGACATCTCAAGATGAGGCTGGAAGCAGATGCCGGCGATACGGTCGAGACCGTCGTTCTTGGCCGGCCGGTGCAATTCGTCGACGACGATGCCGAGGCCGACGCGAAGGCGCAAAGCGAACTCGAGAACGCCGCCCGTGGCCAGGGCTTCAAGCACATCGCTTTCCAGTTCGAGCCGATCGCGGCGGCGCTCGACTACGAACAAAAGGTGACATGCGAGGAACTGGCGCTGATCATCGATATGGGCGGCGGCACGTCGGACTTCTCGATCGTGCGCGTCTCGCCGCAGCGCTCCCGGTCGCTCGACCGCAAGGACGACATCCTGGCCAGCCGGGGCGTCCATATCGGCGGTACGGATTTCGACCGGCTGCTGAGCATCGCCCATGTCATGCCGCAACTCGGCTATTTGACGCCGACCAAGGACGGCAAGCGCAATCTGCCGGCAAGCTACTTCATCGACCTCGCGACATGGCAGCGCATCAACCTGGTCTACACCGCCAAGGCGATGACGCATCTGCGCCAGATCCGCTACGAGGCCGAGCGCGCCGACCTGGTCGACCGTTTCATCCACATCGTCGAACACCGCTATGGACACGCGCTGGCCGCACTTGTCGAAAAAGCCAAGATAGAGCTGACCGACAGGTCATCCGCGGAGGTCGTGGTGAAGCTGCCGGGTGCGGAGTTCGCGGCCGAAATCACGCGCAACGGGCTGGATGCCACGATCGCCAGGGACATCGAGCGGGTCACGGCGACGGTAGCGCAGACCATCCGGGACGCTGAGG
>NZ_RZPH01001001.1:0-2155 GCF_004022825.1 Mesorhizobium sp. M7A.F.Ca.CA.004.04.2.1 | reverse complement strand
ATACGATATGGTGGCTGTGGTCGAAGCGCCCGACGACGCGGTGCTGGCGCGCTTCTCGCTGATGCTGGCGGCAGCGGGCAATGTCAGGACGCGGACGCTGAAGGCCTTTCCCGAACTAGCCTACCGCGAGATCATCACCTCGCTCGGGTGAAGGAATCGGCAGGGTTTCTCGAACGTCGCTGGTTGGTGCCGGCCTGGTGGCGCTTTGCCGCAAGACGGGGCGCTTCGCCGTGATAGAATGCGGCCGGGGAGATCGCGATGAAGAAGGTTTCGATATTGGTCGCCAGCTTTGCCGCTTTGTCGCCGCTGCCGTTTTCCGCCGGCGCCAGTGCGCAAAAACCGGTCGGCATGGCCAATCCGGCATCCGTCCATTGTGGCGATATCGGCGGGCGCCTGGTGATCAGGAAGGACAAGGCCGGCAACGAATATGGGTTTTGCCGCTTGCCCAATGGGCGCCTTTGCGAGGAGTGGGCGCTGTTTCGCGACAACAAGTGCATCGGGCCGAAGGCGGCCATGCGCCGCAAGTGACACACCTGCCATCATAGGGTGAGATCATGTCCGAACCGCATTCCCATTCGCATCTGTGGCCCGGCGTGCCACTCGCGCTTGGCTCTGCCGCCCTGTTCGGGGCGACGCCGCCGCTCAGCAAGCTGCTGCTCAATGGCGTCAATCCCTTCATGCTGGCCGGCCTGCTCTATCTCGGTGCCGGTCTTGGGCTGGCTCTGTACCGCCTGCTTCGGGGCAGGCAGGCCGCGGCCGGGGAGGCGCAACTGACCGCTGGGGATGTTCCCTGGCTGGCGCTGGCGATCGGCATGGGCGGCGTTATCGCGCCGGTGCTGCTGATGTTCGGCTTGACCCTCAACACGGCGTCCAGTTCGGCGCTGCTGCTCAACCTGGAAGGGCTGGCGACGATGGCGATCGCCTGGCTCGTCTATCGCGAGAATGTCGACCGGCGCCTGCTTTTTGGCGCTTTCGCCATTCTGGCGGGTGCCATTCTTCTGTCGTGGCAAGGTGAGGGCGTCGCCTTCAACCGTGGCGCCCTGATGGTGGCAGGGGCTTGTCTGGCCTGGGGGATCGACAACAATTTCACGCGCAGGATCTCCGCCACCGACCCGGTGGTGATCGCCATGCTCAAAGGGCTGGTGGCGGGTGTCGTCAATGTCGGGCTGGCGCTTGCCGGCGGGGCCTTGTTTCCCCCGGCGTCGGTTATTGCAGCGACCGCCGCAGTCGGTTTCTTCGGCATCGGGGTCAGCCTGGTGATGTTCATCGTGGCGCTGCGTCATCTGGGCACCGCGCGGACAGGGGCCTATTACTCGCTCGCTCCCTTCATCGGCGCGTTGCTGGCAATCGCCATCCTGGGTGACGCCGTCACGCTCAAGCTGGCGGCCGCCGGAGTTCTGATGGGCGTTGGCCTGTGGCTGCATCTGTCGGAACGCCATGAGCACGAGCACGATCATGAGGAATTGGAGCACGAGCACAGCCATGTGCATGATGAGCACCACCAGCACCATCATGACGGGCCGGTGAGTGAGCCGCATTCGCACTGGCACCGGCATGCGCCGATGCGCCACCGGCATCCACATTATCCCGACCTGCACCACAGGCATGGCCACGGATAAATGCTGACCGTCTGGTACAACACTCGCTGCCCGGTCTGCGATGCCGGTATCGGCAGGCAGAAGCGGCGGCTGATCGAGGCGGTCAAGGCCGGGCGGATCGAGTTCCGAGACATCAATCTTGAACCGGCAGCGCTTACCGGACATGGCGCGTCGCTTGACGACATCCGCCGCCGGCTGCACGCCACCGATGCGGCGGGCAGGCTGCTGGTCGGCGCCGATGTCGCGATTGCCGTTTGGCAGGCAACGCCAGGCGAGGGCTGGCTGGCGATGGTGTTCGGCAATCCGTTTATCTTGCCGCTGACACGCTTTGCCTACGACCGCTTCGCCGATCTTCTCTATGCCTGGAACCGGCGCAAGGGTCGCTGGTAGCGGTTCGTCATTGATGACCGCAGGGCAAAAGGTCCGGAGGACATCTCCGGACCTTTTTCGTGTGAGCTATCGGCTGGCCGGCTCGCAGAGCGCGCCGACGATGCGGCGCACTATCGGCAGCACCAGCAGCAGCGTTGGAAACGCCACCAGCCAGGACAGGCCCCAGG